>JAUXGV010000003.1 GCA_030621915.1 Flavobacteriaceae bacterium | reverse complement strand
AATAAGGAATATTTTAACGAATTTGAAAAAAGATATGACGACGGAGAATTGGAGAGTGCTGATAGTATTAAAGTAGTAGACTCTTTAAAATTTGTTACTCCAAAAGGTAAAATAGTTTATGGAGGCGGAGGTATTATTCCTGATGTTTCTGTTGCCATAGATACTACAAGATATTTCAGTGGTATGCATTATGGATTATTGAATGAATTTGTTTTTAATTATACAGATACTCATAGAAAGGATTTTGAAAAATTAAGCTTAGAAGACTTCTTAACTTCATATTATAAGGATTATCAATTACTTGAAAAGTATTTAGAAAGTATCCCTAGTGATCATGTTAAAGTTGATAAGGAAGACAAACAAAACATCAATTTGTATTTAGAGGCTCTATTTGTACGAGAAATCTATGATGATAATTCATTTTATAAGGTTCTAAATCAGCAAGATAAAATGATTGAAAGAGTCATTGAGTTAAATTCCGAAGGCTATCCAGTAGCTCAATAGTAAAGTATAGTATTTATCATTTTAATTTAGGGCTTCTTCAGAGGAAAGATAATCTCGAACTTCTTTCCGAATTTTTTCTAATTGTTTTTCACCTCTGCTTACCCAATTTTTGAATTGTTTTTCACTTCTGATATTATCAAATTGAGTATCAAACTGTACAAATGAATTCAAGCCAGCGAATTTCAGCCATCCATTATCCTGATCGAATTTCTCCATCCAGAAATAAGCTTTTTCATTTTGCCCTAAAAATGAATAAATACCTACCAAATCATAAATTAGTCCAACATCACCCTGTCCTAATTGAATCAATTTTTCATTGATTTTAACTTGCTTTTGAATCAATTTCATTCCTTTTTCTTTTTTACCGTAAAGGATCAATATCTGCCCATATCTATGAAAATCTCTATTAGACAGATCATTATTTATACCTTCTTCTTCTACCTGATCATACCATTTTTTATAATATTCAAACGCTTTATTACTTTCTCCCTTATTTTCATAAGTATTTGCTATCAAGATATTTCTGGTTTGATTGTTTTTTGGATAATTTTCTAGCACATAAGATATAGCCTTCTCAAATTTTTGTGTTCGAAAATAAAGCCACCAAATGGACATATTAGGCTTGTCAGTCAGTTTTGTTAGTTTATTATAATAATAAGCCTCCATATCAGGATCATCTAATTTCCTGTAAAGTGAAGCGTAATTGTTATAAAGGTTCAAAAAATCATCATCCGATCTCGCATTCTTCTCCATTTCTTTTATGATCTTGATGGATTGAATAAAATCTAAATATTGAGTTAGATAGCCATATAGTTGAAGCTCTAGCTCGTATTTTATATTGGGAGCTAATTCCAATAATTTTTCATAATCTTTTTTTGCAAATTCAATATTATCAGTATATAAATAATACAATCCTCTAGCATAATATCCCATATACAGATCGGGGTTGATGTTAATTGCCTTATTAGCATTCAAAAAAACAAGTGCGAGATAATTTTTTTCACCGAGCTTTAAATTTTTATTTCTTTCCAATTCAACAAATGCTTTTCCAACATAAGCTTCGGCGAATAGAGAATCCTTTTCAAGTGCTAATTCATAAGATAATTGAGCTTTGTCAAGTAATTGTGCCCAGGTATCATTTTCCTGAATTCTAATATTTGCTTTATAGCGATATTCATTTCCTCGCAAGTAGAAATCATAGGCTAAGGTATTTCTAGTTGGCACATTTTCAATCCGTTCTTTTAGCATGGGAGAAATAATCATTTCTAATTTTTCGGCAATTGATTCTGTTACGTCAGCCTGCACGGCAAATAATTCGGTAACATCCTCATCGTATCTTTGCGACCAAAGATGTTCGTCATCTTCGGCATAGATTAATTGGGCGAAAATGACAACCTGATCTTCAATTCGTTGTACACTTCCCTCTACCAAATATTGTACACCCAATTCTTCAGCAATTTTTTTTAAGGAAGGCTTGTTTTCTCTGTATTGTTCGACGGAAGTTCTTGAAACGACCTTTAGTTCAGGTATTTTGGAAAGATGATCCAAAATTCCTTCCATGATCCCGTTGCAGAAGTATAAATTATCTTCATTTGAACTATCATTAATAAATGGAAGTACAGCGATGGATTTTTGGACTTTTTCAGAATCAACTGATGCATCATTTGAGTATTTATTATATGCAAATTGGCCTATTATAATTAATGCCAATACTCCAATAAACAAATTACTGTTCAATGGTTTTTTCTTTTTTTTAGAATATAAATTTTCCCGAGAAGCTTCTGAAGTTGCTCTTATCATTCCTTGAGGAGACATTTCAAAGGCCCAGGCAAATATAATGGCAATTGGAAAACCGATAATCAGTACAACGATAATCATTTTCATCACCCATTCTGGGGCATAGAAACTATCTGCTGCCAAACCTGCCATTTGAGCGAGTAACCAGGCAACAATAGCATAGGTCAAGGCAACCTTATATATGTTTCGCCTTTTGAGTTCGGAAAAGAACTTATTTGGATTCATGAGTTAAAAGTACGCAAAAATTACGGTAATTAGAAGAGCAACTTTTTTGGGCGATCTGAAATACAAAAAGTTAGACCAAAAAGATCCCCATACAGATTAAATAGATATGTTCAATTTAAAACTATAAAATAGTTTAACTCAACAGGTTTTCACTAAATTTGCAGCTTAAATTTTTAGAAAACAAAATGTATAGAAATCATACGAACGGAGAATTGCGATTAAGTCATGTAGGTCAGAAAATAACGCTCTCCGGTTGGGTACAGAAAGTACGAGATAAAGGATTTATGATATGGGTTGATTTGAGAGATCGCTATGGAATCACTCAATTAATTTTCGATGAAGAAAGAACTCCCAAAGAAATGATGGAGAAAGCAAGGACTTTGGGAAGAGAATTTGTGATTCAGATTGAAGGAGCTGTGATAGAACGTGAATCTAAAAACAAAAATATTCCAACGGGAGAAATCGAGATATTGGTATCTGAATTAACAATTTTGAATGTTTCTAAAACACCACCTTTTACTATAGAGGATGAAACCGATGGAGGCGATGAATTACGAATGAAATATCGCTACTTGGATATCCGTAGAAATCCGGTTCGTGAGAATTTAATTTTCCGTTCGAAAGTAAGTATGGAAGTGAGAAATTATTTAACACAACAAGGTTTTATTGACGTTGAAACTCCGTATTTGATTAAATCTACTCCTGAAGGGGCACGCGACTTTGTTGTTCCAAGTCGAATGAATGAAGGGCAATTCTATGCCTTACCACAATCACCTCAAACTTTTAAACAATTACTGATGATTGGTGGACTAGACAAGTATTTCCAGATTGTAAAATGTTTCCGTGATGAAGATTTACGTGCAGATAGACAACCTGAATTTACACAGATAGATTGCGAAATGGCCTTTGTAGAGCAAGAAGATATTTTAAACGTATTTGAAGGATTGACCCGTCATTTGTTGAAAGAAATAAATGGATTTGAGATTGAAGAATTTCCAAGAATAACTTTTGATGAGGCTATGAGAAGATATGGAAACGATAAACCAGATATTCGTTTTGGAATGGAGTTCGGTGAACTGAACGAAGTAACCCAGCACAAGGATTTTGGTGTTTTTAATAATGCAGAATTGGTAGTTGGGATATCGGTACCTGGTGGAAATTCCTATAGCAGAAAGGAAATAGATAAATTAATTGATTGGATCAGACGCCCTCAAGTGGGAGCTCTTGGAATGGTTTATTGCCGCTGTAATGAAGATGGATCGTTCAAATCATCAGTTGATAAGTTTTATAATCAGGAGGATTTTGCACAATGGGCTGATCTTACAGGGGCAAAATCAGGCGATTTAATTTGTATTTTATCTGGTGAAAAAAACAAAGTTAGAGCTCAGTTAAGTGCCTTAAGAATGGAATTGGCAGAACGATTAGGTTTGAGAAACCCTAAGGTATTTGCACCTCTTTGGGTGGTTGATTTTCCACTTTTGGAATGGGATGAAGAAACAGAAAGATTCCATGCCATGCACCATCCTTTTACTTCACCAAAACTAGGACAAATAGACTTGTTGGCTACAAACCCGGGAGATGTTAAAGCCAATGCTTATGATTTGGTTTTGAACGGGAATGAAATAGGAGGAGGTTCAATCAGAATTCACGATAAGGAAACTCAGGCCTTGATGTTTGATTATTTAGGATTTACTCCTGATGAAGCCAAAGCTCAATTTGGTTTTTTAATGGACGCTTTTGAATATGGTGCACCTCCACATGGAGGCTTGGCATTTGGATTGGATAGATTGGTTGCGATTTTAGGCGGACAAGAAACCATACGTGATTTTATAGCCTTCCCTAAAAATAATTCGGGAAGAGATGTAATGATTGATGCACCTTCACCCATTGCTGATGATCAATTGACAGAATTGTGTTTGAAGCTTAATTTATAATCATAAAAATTGAAATCCTGTGAAAGCAGTATTTTTTTACTAAATTTGAGAATGCCATCCCGCCCAAAAAAGATATTAAGAAAGCTTTTAATTTGGAAATACAAACATATTTCTGAACGTAATTTTATCTATATACTTAGTATACTTGTTGGTTTTTTAGCCGGAATAGGAACGGTTTTACTTAAAAACTTTACGCACTATATTCAGTTGCTGTTAGACCTGAATTTTTTCAAAAATTATAAAAGTTCCTTATATTTTATATTTCCAATATTCGGTTTGGTTTTGGTCTATATCATTAAAAAAGTTTGGTTAAAAAAACATATAGGCCATGGTATTTCTACCACCTTACATGCAATTTCAAAGTTAAATGGAATTATTCCGAGGTATAATACTTACGCTTCATTAATTACCGCACCAATAACTGCCGGATTTGGTGGTTCAGTAGGATTACAAGGCCCAGCTGTTAGTGTTGGTGCAGCTTTAGGTTCCAATACAGCGCGCCTGTTCCATATGAATATAAAAACTAGAATGCTATTAATTGGATGTGCATCTGCTGGGGCAATGGCTTCCATGTTTAAGGCACCCATTGCCGCCATAGTATTTGCTCTTGAAGTTTTTAGTTTGGATATTGCATTTGCTTCTTTGGTTCCACTTTTGTTAGCCTCTGTTTCTGCGATTGTTACATCGTATTTTTTTATGGGAACCGATGTTTTACTCAGATTTGAATTGGTAGATAAATTTGAAATAAAGGATATTCTATTTTATATTATATTGGGTTTAAGTACAGGTTTAGCTTCTGTATATTTTTCGAAAGTCTTTTTTAGGGTAGCTAATTATTTTAAGCGCTTTGAAAGTAGATTTAAACGATTAGTTATTGGTGCTTTAATCATTGGGATTATGCTATATATTATTCCTCCATTATATGGGGAAGGATATGGATTAATGAATAATTTATTAAAGGGAGACCACATGGCAGCCATTGGAAATATTCCTTTTAATTTAGATTTAACAAATATTTGGATTGTTATTGCTCTTTTGATTGGAATAACCATTTTTAAGGCCATTGCTATGACCATTACTTTTGGCGCCGGGGGTGTAGGAGGAGTTTTTATTCCAACCTTAGTAATGGGGAGTGCATTGGGCAATGCTTTTGCTAAGGTTATTAATAATATTGGTTTAGGCTTTCACGTATCAGAATCAAATTTCACACTTATAGGCATGACCGGTCTAATGGCTGGTGTTTTGCACGCTCCGTTGACAGCAATTTTTTTAATTGCTGAAATTACCGGAGGTTATGAATTGTTTGTCCCTTTGATGATAGTCGCGGCTATTTCCTATGCATTTACCAAATATTTTGTTGCACATTCTATTTATACGTTAAAATTGGCAGAGCGGGGTGAATTAATAACGCATGATAAAGATAAAAATGTATTAATGATGTTGGAGATTGATAAAGTAATTGAAACTAATTTTATATTACTTAGTCCTGAAATGAAATTGGGTGAAATACTCAAAAATGCAGTGGCTAAATCTTCGCGAAATCATTTTCCAGTTGTAAGTGAAGAAACAGAATTTTTAGGAGTTATCCGGTTGGATGATATCAGGAATATAATGTTCGATTCTAAATTATATGATAAGGTAAAAGTCGCAGATCTGATGCATGCCGATGCAGGTATAATCATATATGAAAAAGATAATATGCAGCAAATTATGAAAGAATTTAGAACTAGTGGAGCGTGGAATTTACCTGTCATTAAAAATGGTAAATATTATGGGTATATTTCCAAATCCAGACTACTTACAGCATACAGGCAAAAATTAATTCATGTAACAAGTTCTTAGATTTAATCAGAAATTACATGTTCCGGTATCTATTATTATACATTTTGATTTTATAGTAATAAATCTAAAATTCTTGTAAATAATAATTATTCATTGAGGTATATTTATATGGTTTTACTTTTTGTAATTTTGTAGTTTATAAAAAACTAGATTCACTATTAATGAAATTTGTTCTAAAAATAATACTTGTGATTGTCGTTGGTTTTGTTGGTTTAGGCTATTATATTAACTATAATGATTCGGGACAGGGTGAAAAATTTATTGGTATTGGGGTATTAATTTTTGCATTTATATTAATGCCACTATTTATTTATCACCACTATAAAAATAAAGATTTATCACGTTATTCTTTTCAAAATCAGAATAAAAATAAAGATGAAAATTAATAAATTGTTTTTTGAATAATTTTTTTTAACTTTGGTAATCATAAAATATTTTTAATAATGACAGGTAAAGTAAAATTTTTTAATGAAGCAGCAGGATATGGATTCATTACTAATGACGAAACAGGAAACGACATTTTTGTCCATTCCACAAGTTTGAATGATGGTCTGAGAGGACTGGATAAAGAGGCTCATGTAAGCTTTGAAGAAGGTGAAGGGAAAAAAGGAATTATGGCAGTAAATGTTTCTGTAATCGATTAATTTTTTAGTTTAAATTTCTCTTTTCAATAAAGAATTTATTGATAATTGCACTACATTCTTTCTCAAGAATACCCCCAGTGACTTTAGTTTTTGGATGTAATTTTGTTTGATTATTTTGAAATCCCCTTTGTGGATCAATGGCCCCAAAAACAATATTGCTAATTTGAGTCCAATAGCTTGCACCTGCACACATTTGACAAGGCTCCAAGGTGACATATAAGGTGCAATCCCTTAAATATTTACCCCCTAATGAATCGGAGGCTGAAGTATATGCTTGCATTTCCGCATGAGCTGTCACATCATTTAAAGTTTCAGTTAGATTATGTGCTCTTGCTATTATTTTATTATTAATTACAATGATGGCTCCAACAGGAACTTCTCCTTTTTCAAAAGCTAACTCAGCTTCTTGTAAGGCTTTTTTCATAAAATATTCATTGTTAAAAGGGCTTTCCATATTAAAAATTAAGCCTTTCAGCCTTAAAATATTTATCAAATCTGTTTAAAATTTGTTGAAACACTTCTGAGTTTTTATTGATATAAAATTGTTGTGTTTTAATACTGTCACTATCATTTATTAGATTTTCCTTTTCTAATATATTTTTCGTTTGTCGTGCAATGGCTTCACCTGAATCAATAATATTTACTTTTTCACCAGCAATATATTTTATTTTACTTCTCAATAGAGGGTAGTGAGTACAACCCAATACAAGTTGATCAATATTTTTTTGGAGCATTTGTAAAATATATTTTTCAATGAGTTCATCCATTTCCATTGAAAACATTTTTCCCGATTCAATTAATGAAACAATTCCATTTCCTTTTTGTTCTATAACCAACACTCCTTGAGCAAATTTTTGGGAAGTTTCATTATATAAATTGCTTGACAATGTACTTTCTGTTGCCAAAATTCCAACAACTTTTGTTTTTGATTTTAATGCTGCAGGTTTTATTGCTGGTTGAATTCTAATAAATGGCACGTCGTATTTTTCACGTAACTCTTTAACCGCATTTGTGGAAGCCGTATTGCAAGCCACAACAATAAGTTTACAACCTTTATTCAATAAATAATCAGTATTCTTAAAACTAAACTCAATTATTTCTTCTTTTGATTTTTGACCATAAGGCGCATTTTTGCTATCCGCTAAATATATGATGCTTTCATTAGGTAATAGTTTGTGAATTTCTTCATAAATAGTGATTCCTCCAATGCCGGAATCAAACATGCCAATTGGATTTTTTTTCATTTAAAAGAATAAAATGGAGATTAATGTTCTTTGCTTGCTTCAAAGATAATTGTAGTTTTGTGTTCGTGAAAATAAAACAATTACAACATATTAACAGTCCTTATGATCTTAGGGTTTTAGCAGCTAAAGATTTGCCTAATTTGGCTGATGAACTTAGAAAGTTTATCATTGATATTGTTTCGGTAAAAAAAGGGCATTTAGGAGCAAGTTTAGGCGTTATTGAACTTACGATTGGGCTTCATTATGTTTTTGACACTCCCAATGATTTATTGGTTTGGGATGTTGGTCACCAGGCATATCCACATAAAATATTAACCGGTAGACGAGAATTATTTAGCACCAATAGGCAATTTAATGGCTTATCTGGGTTTCCTAAAAGAAGTGAAAGTGTATATGATACCTTTGGGGTTGGGCATTCTTCCACTTCAATTTCTGCTGCCTTAGGTATGGCCATAGCCTCCAGATTAAATGGCGAATTTGAAAAACACCATATTGCTGTAATTGGAGATGCCAGTATTGCAAGTGGAATGGCATTTGAAGGATTGAATCATGCTGGAGTTGCAAAATCAAATTTGTTGATTATTCTCAATGACAATGAAATGGGAATTGATCCCAATGTAGGAGCATTAAAAAAATACCTTACTCAGATAAAAGATGGAAAAGATGTTCATAAAACCCGATTGCTAGCGAGGCAGGAAAATATTTTTGAGGCTTTAAACTTTTCGTATTTCGGACCCATTGATGGACATGATTTGGAGGCCGTTATTTTGGAATTAGAGAAATTAAAAGAAATAAAGGGCCCCAAATTTCTTCATGTGATCACAAAAAAAGGTAAAGGATTATCAAGAGCCGAAGAAGATCAAGTAACTTATCATGCTCCTGGAAAATTTGATGCCAAAACCGGAGAATTGTCTAGTCAGCCTTTAGATAATCTAGCGCCGAAATTTCAGGATGTATTTGGACACACCTTGGTTGAACTGGCTGATTCTAACAAAAATATTATTGGAATAACCCCTGCTATGCCTACTGGAAGTTCCCTAAAATTTATGATAGAAAAGTATCCTGATAGAGCCTTTGACGTAGGCATCGCAGAGCAACATGCGGTTACTTTATCGGCAGGTTTGGCCACTCAGGGAATGATTCCATATTGCGTTGTGTATTCTACTTTTTTGCAAAGAGCCTATGATCAAGTGATTCATGATGTAGCCCTCCAGAATTTACCTGTAATATTTTGTATTGATAGAGCAGGATTGGTGGGGGAAGATGGTGCCACACATCATGGAGTATTCGATTTGGCATTTTTAAGAATTATACCCAATATGATCATATTTGCCCCAAGGAATGAAATTGAGTTGCGAAATATCATGTACACAGCTCAGTTGGGATTAGACAATCCCATAGCAATTCGTTATCCAAGAGGCAGAGGTTTTCTAATCAATTGGAAGCAACAGTTTGAGAAGATTGAAATTGGAAAAGCCCAAATACTGATACCAGGTACGCAAGTAGCTATTTTAAGTATTGGATGCTGGGAGCAGGAAATTAAAAACGTAATTGAACATTTCCCTATGGGAACTGTTGCTCATGTTGATATGCGTTTTGTGAAGCCTCTGGATAAAATATTATTACATCAAATTTTTAACAAATTTGATAAAATTATAACAATTGAAGATGGCACAATAATTGGAGGGATTGGAAGTGCAATTAATGATTTTTATGTACAAAATAATTATCAAAATAAGATCATTAAAAATATGGGTATTTCTGATAAATTTGTGCCTCATGGAACTGTTGAAGAGTTACATGAATTGATTGAAATAGATGAAAAATCCATCCAAAAATGTATAGAATCATTATTAAAGGGTTATTATAAAAAAGATTAATTTTACAGCATTAATTTATTAATAATGAAACGAACTTTTGTATTGGCAATTGCAATTTTTTGTATTACGCTTTCTAATGCACAAATAACGGATTCAAAGAGGGATTCAGCGATTGTCAATATGGATTTGTTGACCAAAGAAATTGATACTACAATTGTTACGTTTAAAATTGATTCTCTAAAAGTAGATCAATTAAAACTTGCTAAGAAAATTGACTCTACCAAATTGGAGTTTGACAATGACAGTTTAAAAACGGATACCATTGTAAAACTCAACTTTGTACAAATTAGAAAATCATTACTCGATTCCTTGTTAAAACCCTTCTATAAAATAAATATAGATACCTTATATAATATTAAAATCGAAAATGATACCGTAACAAAAGACACAGTATTTTATCATACAGATTATATTCCAAAATATAGATTATTCGTCAATTCATTTTCGCAAGATTCATCCTTCATTCCTTTTCCAAAATTAGAGCAACAATTATTTACAAAATACGACTTTAGTATTGATCCAATTGATATTAAAACTCCAGTAGGGCAAGTTAAGATGAATAAGTTAGATTATGTAAGAGATACGGCCTGGTGGGTTAATAAAAATAACATAGGGTTAGATATACACCAAGTTGCCTTTTTAAATTGGAATGCGGGAGGGGTAAATTCTATAGCAGGAATATTTAAAGTTTATTTGGGTCAAACCTATAAAAAACAATTCACGCTTTGGGAGAATGAAATTTTAGCGCGATATGGTTTGAACAAACAGGCAGATAGAGAGTTACGTAAAACCGATGATCAAATTAGAATTAATTCAACTTTTGGTTATAGGAAAAATGCCTATTCTAATTGGTATTATACCGTAAAATTTAATTTTTATACTCAATTTACGGATGGATACAAGTATCCGGATGTTGATAACCCGATTTCAAGATTTTTTGCTCCGGCATACATGTTTTTAGGAGCAGGAGCTAGATACAATCTTGAAAAGAAACATTTTTCAATTTATTTGTCACCATTAACACTTAAATCAACGTATGTTTTTGATGAGGAACTTTCAAATAATGGTGACTTTGGTGTAGTACCCGGTGAAAGATCAAGACATGAATTTGGAGCCCTAATACAGACGAGATGGGATACGGAACTATTCAAAAATGTAGCCATGATGAATCGGTTGGGTATCTATTCAGATTATCTAAATAATTTTGGAAATGTGGATTTCAATTGGGATTTGAAATTTAAATTCAAAGTCAATAGTTTTTTAGAAGCTAATATTGCTGCACAAGTACTTTATGATGATGACATTAAGTATAAAGAGGATACTAATGGAGATGGAGAATTAGAAACCTTTCCAGCCAGAATTCAATTGAAACAACAATTAGGAATTGGAATTTTGTATAAATTTTAATCGAGAAGAATTCTTCGAGGCTGGCAGACTATGTCGAGGATAGTTGGTTTCAATAAATTCTTTATCCGAAAATTTCTCTTGAATTTAAGCTGAGAACTTAAATTTCAACCCCCTTTATTTTTTTATGAATCAATGTAGCAGCTTTATCAGACATTCCTGCAACAAATCCACAAATCATAAGTATCCTGTCATACAAATTATCATGAATATTTTTACAGCTATCAGGCAAAAGCAATAATATTAGTTGATCATAATTTGAAGCTTTCTGATGAAAAGTATTGTTAATGGCATTAATAAAGACATCTAATAAATCAGCAATAATACTATATCCCGCAATTTCTTTTTCAACTACTTCACTACTTTTATATATTTTTTCAATACTTAATTTGATAATATCATTTATTTGAGCCTCATATTTACTTTTTTCAAGCAAGGAACGATTAAATTTTCCATTTAAAATCGCTTCTTCATTTTCAATAAATATAGAAATTGCTTCTTGGATTAAATTACCAATGGCTAAAGCTCTTAAATAACTAATTCGATCTTTAGTATTTTGCAAGGCATGATATTTCTTTGTATTTATGGTATCCTTAACCAAATTAATTAAGTATTCTAAGGCATAGTCCTCAGATACTAAACCTAAATTGATTCCATCCTCAAAATCAATGATGGTATAACAAATGTCATCTGCAGCTTCCACTAAAAAAGCCAAAGGATGTCTCATATATGCTATATGCTTGTCGTTTCTCAATTTTTGTAATCCCAATTCATGAGCAACTTCTAGAAAAAATGTTGTATCATTTTGAAAAACCCCAAATTTTTTATCAACAATATTCGAACTGGGATTTTTGGGAAATGATTCTTTGGGGTACTTCATAAAAGCACCCAATGTTGCATAGGAAAGTCGGAGGCCTCCTTCAATTCCTTCTCTAGATTCACTTAATATTTTAAACCCATTGGCATTGCCCTCAAAATCTATTAAATCCTGCCATTCCTTGACATTTAATTCGTCTTTAAATTTTTTCCCATTTCCTGATATAAAATATTCGCCAATGGCTTTTTCACCACTATGTCCAAATGGGGGGTTGCCAATATCATGTGATAAGGCTGCGGCGGCAACTATGGCACCAAAATCATTGGTTTGATATCCCTTTTTAACAAGTTCAGGATATTTTTCAAGAATATATTTTCCAACTACTCGGCCTAAAGTTCTAGCTACAACAGACACTTCTAGACTATGTGTTAATCTTGTATGGACAAAATCGGTTTTTGATAAAGGCACAACTTGTGTTTTGTCCTGTAAACTTCGGAATGAATCTGAAAAAATAATTCTATCATAATCTACCTCAAAACCCAATCGTGTATCATCCTGATTGATTCTTAATCTTTTTATAGCGTCACCAAAACGTTTTAATGAAAGTAATTGTTCCCAGTTCATAATTGAATTATTTATGAGTTACAAGATAAGGTTTTTGATAAAAAAAATGATGCTAAATTTAAAATTCATAAAGTATAATTGACATTTTTTTAATGTGGACTTAACCATAACTTAACATAGGTGTAAATATATTTGTGGCGAAAAAAAATTATAGAATGAATAAAATTTATATTGCCCTAATAGTTGCATTGTTATTAACCAATCTGTCAGTTCATTCACAAATGTTTAGCGACACAAAATTTGGTAAAGGAATGGTGAATCATGTCGCTAAAGACAGTTCATGGAGTGTTAAGTTTGCGCCAAGAATCCAATTTTTGTCTTCTACCAATTGGGATTATCAAGATAATCAATTTAATAATGGGAATACCAGTTTTTTAATCCGTAGAGCCCGATTAAAGTTTAATGGTTTTGCCTTTTCTCCAAAGCTTCAATACAAAATTGAATTTGGTGTATCAAACAGGGACATGGCTGGAGCTTCAAAATATACGGCTAATGCACCAAGATATATATTAGATGCTGTGATGAAATGGAATTTTTATGAAAATTTTGTTTTATGGTTTGGTCAAACAAAACTGCCCGGAAACAGAGAACGTGTAATTTCGTCGGCAAATTTGCAGTTGGTGGATAGGTCTCTCTTAAATGCCAGATTTAATATTGATAGAGATATTGGTATACAATTAAGACATCATTTTAATATTTCTGAACGTTTTATTATTCGAGAAGTTTTTTCCATAGCCCAAGGAGAAGGAAGAAATGTAGTCACGGGTAATCTTGGGGGTTATCAATATACGGGTCGTTTGGAGTTTTTACCTTTTGGAAAGTTTAAAAATAAAGGTGATTATTTAGGGAGCTCATTGGAAAGAGAACCGAAACCAAAGTTAGCCATGGGTATTTCATATGATTTTAATAATAATGCAGTAAGGAATCTTAGCAATAGAGGTTTATATATGGAAAATGATATTGGGTTTTATGAAACTAATATTTCAACATTATTTGTTGATGCCATACTAAAACACAAAGGATTTTCCTTTATGGCCGAATATTCTAAAAGAGATGCAGAAGATCCAATTGCAAAAAATTCAGATGGTTCGGAAACCGGAATTGTTGTTCAGGAAGGAAATGGTCTAAATTTGCAATCAGGATATTTATTCCCAAAAAATTGGGAAGTAACAGGAAGGTTTTCATCAATTGATCTAAAAAACAAAGATAAAAGTAATCAATATACGCTTGGAGTTTCCAAATATATAGTTGGACATAAGTTAAAAGTTCAATCTGACTTAAGTTATTTAACGCTGGCAGGCTTGGGCAATTCATTAATGTATAGGCTTCAGTTTGAGATTCACTTTTAAAGCCAATCAAATTAAAAAATTCATCTAACAATCAATTTGTATTATAATTTTGGTTAATAAAAAAACGGTTTTTTTTGAAATTATTGAAACCAAAAACAGTAGTTCATTTCTATTCAAAAGGAATACCTTATTTCATATTTCTTTAAATTGATAACATTTTCATAACATTCATTTTGTTTATTTAAACTAGGTTTGCATCGGTACTTTTAACAAATTTTTTATGGATAACTTTTACTTAATGATGATTGTGGCACTTGCCATTCTAGCTGTGGCTGACTTGGTAGTTGGCGTTAGTAACGATGCAGTTAATTTTTTAAATTCCGCAATTGGTTCAAAAGCAATTTCTTTTAGGACCATTATGATCGTTGCAAGTCTCGGTATTGCTTTTGGTGCCATTTTTTCAAGCGGTATGATGGAAGTGGCTAGAAAGGGGATATTCAATCCTGATATGTTCATGTTTAGCGATATCATGATCATTTTTATGGCAGTAATGATTACAGATATATTGCTGCTTGATTTTTTTAATACCCTTGGGATGCCTACATCAACAACGGTATCTATTGTGTTTGAATTATTGGGTGCTGCTGTTGCCGTAGCTTTGATTAAAATTGGAGCTGATGGAGGAAGTTTTTCCGAAGTAACATCCTATATTAATACTTCCAAAGCTACTCAAATTATATTGGGTATTTTACTTTCAGTCGTCGTTGCGTTTTCTATTGGAGCCTTTGTACAATATATTTCTCGTATACTTTTATCATATAATTTTGAGAAAAAAGCTAAATGGGTAGGTGCCTTATTTGGAGGAGTGGCCTTGACATCTATTGTTTACTTTATCCTGATGAAAGGAATTAAAGGAGCTGATATTGCAAAACAAAGTTTTGATTTTATTGGTGGTTTAACCATCAAAGATTTTCTAGAGAATAATGTATTGATAATTGTTACTATAAGTCTTGTTATATGGTCGTTATTATCATATGTATATATTAGTATTTTAAAGGCTAATATCTATAAGCTAATAATAATGGTTGGAACTTTTGCGTTGGCACTGGCATTTGCAGGTAATGATTTGGTCAATTTTATAGGTGTGCCCATTGCTGCTTGGCAATCCTATGAAGCTTGGGTAGCTTCAGGAGTTGCTGCACCTGAATTTGCCATGGGTATTTTAGGTGAAAAAGTGCCTACACCAACATTATTATTGTTTATTGCTGGAATGATCATGGTAATGACATTATGGTTTTCAAGTAAATCCAGGAGCGTTTTAAAAACATCACTTGATTTATCAAGTCAAGGTGAAATACAAGAGCGTTTTCAACCAAATTCATTGTCAAGAGGGTTGGTAAGAGGCTCAATGTTACTGTCAAAATACATTGTGATAATAACACCCAAATCTTTGCATAATAAAATTGAACGTCAGTTTGAAAAACCGGTTATTGAATTAATGAAAGGTAAAACTCATGAACTACCTGCCTTTGATATGGTACGTGCAGCAGTGAATTTAATGGTTGCTGGGATATTGATTTCGATAGCTACATCCTATAAATTACCCCTATCTACAACATATGTTACATTTATGGTGGCTATGGGTACTTCCCTGGCAGATCGAGCATGGGGAAGTGAAAGTGCTGTTTATAGAGTTGCTGGAGTATTAAATGTCATTGGAGGTTGGTTTGGTACTGCTTTAACAGCTTTTATTGCTTCGGGAGTTGCGGCTTATTTAATCCACTTGGGTGGCGCAACCATGATTGCTATCTTATTATTATTGGCAGTCTTGTTATTGGTTCGAAATTCAATCAAACATCTTAAAAAAGGCAAAGAAACAAGAGCTGAAGATAGCTTGAACAAATCTGAAAGTAAATCGGTTCAAGGAGTTATAGAAGAGAGTGCTGATAATATATCAAAGGCGTTAAGAAGAGTTGGTAAAATTAATGAAAACACGATTCGGGGTTTGATTAATGAGGATTTAAAGAAATTAAAAAAAGCCAAAAGTACCGTTGTAAAATTAGAAAACGAAATAGAAGATTTACAAAATAATATTTTTTATTTTATTAAAAACCTAGATGAATCATCGGTAAGTGCAAGTAAATTTTATATTGATGTAATTGGGGATTTACAGGATATAGCTCAATCTGTAGCGTTCATTTCTAAGGTGAGTCATAAGCATATCAACAATAATCACAAATCGCTCAAGAAAAATCAAGCAAATGAACTGGTTGAAATAAATGAAAAGTTGAATGCCATGTTCGAACGTGTAACTAAAGTATTTGATCAGCGTAGATTTGATGAGGTGCCTTCTTTGATTGAGGAAAAAAGAGAATTATTGAATGATGTTTCCAATTATGTTCAAGTACAGGTTGAACGAACCAGAACTACAGAATCCAGCCCTAAAAACACAAATCTCTATTTTAGTATTTTACTGGAAACTGAGGATTTGATAAAGGCAACTATGAATTTATTGGAATTGTATTCCGAGAAGAAATAGTTTTAATTTAATGAGAACTTCAAGGGTTCTTCTCATTCATGCAAATCATTAATAAGTGTGGAGTAATCATGTTTTTATTTTATTAATGATTTCGAAAATGTTTTAACATTTAAAAGCTCCTCAATCGATTTTGGTTGAGGAGCTTTTCATTAAACAAGATTAAAATAATTTCAGGAACCACACATCTCACAATCATCAGGATTGTTTTGAGATGCGATGAGCATTTCTTTTAATTCATCAGCTGTCAATGGTTCATCTTCTTTTTTCTTATCATTCGAAACTGTGAATTGAATCGCGTTAACCGCTGATTTAGTTCTTAAATAGTACATACCTGTTTTTAATCCAGATTTCCAGGCATAAAAATGCATAGAGGTCAATTTTCCATAATCAGGATCCTTCATAAACAAATTCATAGATTGAGATTGATCAATAAAATATCCTCTTTGTCGAGCCATATCTATAATGTCCTTCATACTTAATTCCCAAACTGTTTTATACAATTCTTTTAAATCCTGAGGAATTACATCTATATGCTGAATAGATCCATTAGCACGCATAATATCCTCTTTCATGTTATTATTCCATAGTCCAAGTTCAACCAAGTCTTCCAATAAATGTTTGTTTACAACAATAAATTCACCCGATAAGACTCTACGGGTATAAATATTCGAAGTATATGGTTCAAAGGCCTCATTATTACCTAAAATTTGAGATGTTGAGGCGGTTGGCATAGGCGCTACCAGTAAGGAGTTCCTAATGCCATTTTTCATTATTTGCTTTCTTAATTTTTTCCAATCCCATCTGCCACTCAGATCATCTTCAGAGATATTCCACATATTGAATTGAAACTCTCCTTCAGACATCGGGGAACCTTTAAAAGTTGAGTAAGGACCTTTAGCTTTTGCCATTTCCATCGAAGAGCTAACTGCAGCAAAATAAATAGTTTCGAAAATGTCCTGATTTAATTGTTTGGCTTCATCAGATGTAAAAGGCATACGTAACATGATAAATGCATCAGCCAAGCCTTGAATTCCTAAGCCTATAGGTCTATGACGAAAATTTGAGTTTTCAGCCTCCTGAACCGGATAATAGTTTCTGTCGATTACCGTATCCAAGTTACGCGTTACTTTTTTCGTTACATCAAATAGCTTTTTATGATTGAAATATTTAATTCCATCCTTATCTTCATTTACAAACATTGAAACAGCTATGGATGCCAGGTTACATACTGCAACTTCATCTTTGGCCGTATACTCCATAATTTCTGTACACAAGTTTGAAGAACGAATAGTGCCTAAATTCTTTTGATTTGATTTACGGTTGGCAGCATCTTTATATAACATATAAGGATTTCCAGTTTCAATTTGAGCCTCCAAAATTTTCTCCCATAATTCGCGTGCTTTAATTGTTTTACGACCTTTGCCTACTTTTTCATAACCCTGATACAACTTTTCAAATTCATCTCCGTAGGTATCAAATAAATGTGGACATTCATTTGGACACATCAATGTCCATTCCCCATTTTCCTGAACTCGTTTCATAAACAAATCTGGAATCCACATGGCATAGAATAAATCCCTCGCTCTCATTTCTTCTTTTCCTGTATTTTTTCTTAAATCAAGAAAATCAAAAACATCTGCATGCCAAGGCTCAATATACATAGCAAAAGAACCTTTGCGTTTTCCTCCTCCTTGATCGACATATCGGGCAGTATCGTTATAAACCTTTAGCATGGGTACAATTCCGTTGGATGTACCATTGGTTCCTCGAATATAGGAACCGGTTGCCCTTACATTATGAATAGACAATCCAATTCCTCCAGCTGATTGAGATATTTTTGCAGTTTGTTTTAAGGTATCATAAATTCCGTCGATACTATCGTCTTGCATTTGGAGTAAAAAACAAGATGACATTTGAGGTTTTGGCGTTCCGGCATTGAACAAGGTGGGAGTTGCATGGGTAAAGAATTTTTTACTCATCAATTCATAAGTAGCAATGGCCTCATCAATATCTTCCAAATGAATTCCAATAGCAACTCTCATTAACATATGTTGAGGTCGTTCAACAACCTGACCATTCAATTTCAATAAATAAGAGCGTTCTAAGGTTTTAAAACCAAAATAGTCGTAGTTGAAATCTCGGTTGTAAATTATTGTTGAATCTAATTTAGCTGCATTATCCTGAATTACCTTATAGGTATCATTGGCTATTAATGGTGCTTTTTTACCCGTGCGTGGATTTACATAAGTATATAAATCTGTAACAACCTCTGAAAAAGTTTTTTTAGTTTTTTTATGTAAATTTGACACAGCAATTCTCGCTGCTAATTTTGCATAATCTGGATGTTGAACTGTCATGGTTGCTGCAGTTTCGGCGGCAAGATTATCTAATTCTGAAGTTGATACTCCATCATATAATCCTTCAATCACTCGCATGGCTACTTTGGTGGGATCAACTAATTTGTTCAACCCGTAACACATTTTACGAATTCTAGCAGTGATTTTGTCAAACATCACTGGCTCTTTTTTGCCGTCTCTTTTTAATACAAACATACTTTGGTTCTTTTTTTAGTTGGTTAGATGCCCTGCCTTTTACAGGGATTTTTCCCATACATTGGGAAAATAATAGTTATTTTGGTTTGTTCGTCCGGTTTCTACAACGGGACATTTGAAATAATTGGTATTTTCTACGAATAGAAAAAGTATAGAATCCTCTATGTTATTATAGAGTTTTAATTTAAAAATCGGCATCGAAGCTAATGCTTCCAGTTCCCCCTGATTTAACCCCTGCTTTTTGATATTCAGACACTCTTTTTTCAAAGAAGTTAGTTTTACCTTCTAAGGAGATCATTTCCATAAAATCAAACGGGTTTGAGGCATTATAAACTTTTTCGCAACCAAATTCTAGCAACAATCTATCAGTTACAAATTCTAGATACTGTGTCATTAATTTAGCATTCATCCCGATGAGGCTAACGGGTAAAGATTCCGTAATAAAGCCTCTTTCAATATCCAGTGCATTGGTAAGAATATGTGTAATTCTTTCTTTAGGAACTTTGTTTATAATATGATTGTTATGTAAGTGCACTGCAAAATCACAATGCAGACCTTCATCTCTTGATATTAATTCATTTGAAAATGTTAAACCCGGTAGCAGGCCTCTTTTCTTCATCCAAAAAATTGAACAGAAACTACCTGAAAAAAATATTCCTTCTACTGCAGCAAAGGCAATCAAACGTTCTGCGAAACTATCACTATCTATCCATTTAAGAGCCCAGTCAGCTTTTTCCTTTATCGCAGGAAAAATATCAATAGCCCGAAATAATTCATCTTTTTCAACATCATTTTTAACGTAGGTGTCAATTAATAACGAATATACTTCAGAGTGAATATTCTCCATCATTATTTGAAATCCATAAAAGAATTTTGCTTCGGTATATTGAACCTCACTAACAAAGTTTTCAGCTAGATTTTCGTTTACAATTCCATCAGAAGCCGCAAAAAAGGCTAAGATATGTTTGATGAAATATCGTTCGTCATCATTTAATTTATTTTCCCAATCGACAACATCTTGATGTAAATCAATTTCTTCCGCCGTCCAAATACTCGCTTCCTGTTTCTTATACCATTCCCAAAGGTCATGGTGTTGAATTGGAAAAATCACAAATCGATTTTTATTTTCTTGCAATATGGGTTCTATAGACGACATTCTAAATGTGTTTTTAATTGATAAATATAAAATACAATGAGGGAATTTGTAAGTAACAAAGATTCCACATTTTACTTAAATATAAAATTCATTTTATTCACATTGGAGATAAAGTTTTTAACAAGGTTGAATAACATTTTTCTAAATTGGATAAAAAAATATCTAAAATTCAATCCCACAACAGTTTATGAAGTTATTTATGAAAAGTGAAATTGTTAAATAAAAAAAGAGCCAATAAAATTGACTCTTAATTATTGTATTCCTACGAGAATAGGAAACAATACATCCAAAATACTCTTTCTTTTAAATTTTAATAACTTTGTAATAAAGTTTAATTTTTCTTTTCAATTGTTAATGAATAAAATTGAAAGAGGTTAACATATTTAAAAGAAAAAATCCAAGTACTTTTAAACGTTTAGAAATCAAAATTTTTAAGAAACAATAAAGATTATTGATTTTTGCACCACCGTATCAAGATGAGATGGAAGATTGGGATGATCCCAGGGTTGTTTACTGTTAAAGGTGTGATTGGCATTTTCAATGATATATAATTGACTTTTGAAATTCCATGATTTTAAGTTCTTGGCCTCCTTAATAGAAACGGTTTCATCATCATTTCCGTGAATTATTAAATAGGGAATATTTAATCTCTCTACGGCATCTTTGATAAAAAGCCTCTCTTCATTTTCTTTAAAATTTGTATAAAATTGAATATAATGTGGCATTTCCTGATTTGTTCTTGCATTAGTTACATAGGCAACACCATTTTCCTTCCATTTTTTTAAAAGTTTCCCAGTTGGAAATCTTGATTCAAAATCTGATACTCCTGCCCATGAGATTACTTTGGTGATATTTGGATTTTCCTTTGCCTTAATTACCACAGTCCCACCGCCTCGGGAATGGCCAATCAAGGTAATATTATTTAGATTAATTTCATTTTGAATGGAATTGTTTTGAGGGATCCAGTCCAAAACTGTACCAATATCATCCAATTCCTTTATAAAATTATTGTTACCAAATGCCTCCAAATCAGGAAAATCAATAGGTTGATTTTCGGTTCCGCCGTTATAAGAAAAATTCATTTTCAGGAAAAACATGTTATTTTCAGCAAACTTTTTCGCTACTAAATCCCAGGCTCCCCAATCTTTATAGCCTTTATAACCATGGCAAAAAATCACTATATTTTTGGACTGATTATTTTCTAAATAAAACAAATCAACCAATATTGGTTTTTGATGTTTTCCCTGAATCAGTGAATTTTTTATAATTTTCATTTAATATGTATTTGACATGATTTCCTTTTCTTCAAATGGTAAATATTGATTGAAAAGTTCAATAAATAATTGATCCAATTGTACGCAAAGTTGATCCAAAGTATCTTGAGATATGTTGGAATTATTAACTTTCATAAACCCAGACTTTAAATTTTTGAATGAGATAATTCCGCTAGAAAAATTTATTTTTTCAAAATTTAAATTATTCACTTTTCCATACATGAATGCATATAATAAAACTTGAAAGCTCTTGTTGAATTTATCATCTCTTGTAAGATTATCCCAATCATCAATTTTCAATTGTCTGGCATCAACTTTTCCAGTTTTGTAATCAATGATTCGTAGTTCGCCGTCAACCTCATCAATTCGATCAATTTTGCCCTTGAGCTTTATATTTCGATCCAATTGATTTATTTTATAATTACATTCAATTTCCAGCTCCAAATCAATGAGTTTTATTTTTTTATTTTTATTTAATTCCGAGATTTCATAATTTATAAAATTGATCAGAAATTGTTGGGCAATTTCAAAAATCAAATAATTTTTTCCTGTTGAAATAGATTGTGAAGAATAATGATTTTTAAATTGGTTTGAAACTTCTTTATGTAATTTTCCTTTCATTAAAATTAAATCGTCTTTAAAAAGATATTTGCTTTTAAAAGGTGTATACAATGCCTCTAATGTGTCATGAATAATAGTTCCAAAAGTG
This sequence comes from Flavobacteriaceae bacterium, assembly GCA_030621915.1. GTDB lineage: Bacteria > Bacteroidota > Bacteroidia > Flavobacteriales > Flavobacteriaceae > Lutimonas. Next base: position 20,222 of record JAUXGV010000003.1, on the reverse strand, counting down.
TTTGCTGCAATATTTTCTTCTACTTTTTCTGCTTCCTTAAGTTTCAATATTTTTTGTTTGTAGAAATCAATTGGGTTTCGAATATATAAAGCCAATGAAGATGGAGAAAATCCTTTGATAGCCAGTTTATTTAACTGGTTAATAATTGAAACTGACTTGTCAATATTTATTAAAGGAATTGGATTTGAAGAGAGTTTTGGAACTGTGAGGGATTTTTTAATATGAATCTTTTCTAAATTAGAATTATCATGGGCATTTTCTAATTGTGTAATAAACCTACTTTGTTCTCCAGATCCAAAATCATCTGTTTCAGTATTAAACAAGATGTAAATATTTTTAGCTCGATGCAATAATCTATAAAAATGATAAGCAAATATTGAATCTTTCTCCTTATAAGTAGGTAATCCTTTTTCTTGTTTGATATCAAATGGGATAAATGAGTTTTGACCATTGGAATTAGGAATAAACCCTTCATTTACAGAAGTTATTATAATGTTTTCAAAATCTAGAACACGAGATTCTAACATTCCCATAATTTGCAAACCTTTAAGAGGTTCTCCCTGAAAGGATAAGTTTTCGGTTTTAAGAATTTGTTTATAAAAAACATAAAGAGTTTTTAAATTTGCAATATATCCAAAATCTTGATTTAGATTTATTAATTGTTGAAAAACATTATTAAACCTAAATAGGTATTCTTTTTCTAGTTTGTTGGTTTTATTATCGTTTTTTAATAAATTAATAATCGAAATGAAATATTCAAGAAAAGATCCGATTTTATTTTCCAAATTTGAGAACAATAATTTAAAAATACCTTTAAGATAAATTTCATTTCTGAGTAAATCAAAAGTATCACTTTCGCTAATAAATATGGTTTTATTTATGTTAATGAGGGTGTCGAGTTTTAAATTCAATTCTATACTACGTATCCATAATTTTTGTAGGGATGGGTGTTTAAGTACAGCAAGAAAATCTTTATAATAGATTAAGTCTTTTTGCTTAAGTTTGGACTTATTAATATGGAGTTTGAATATTAATTCAAATAAGTTTGCAAGTGGGATATTTTGTAGCGAATAACCCATAGTGATATTTGCATTTTCAATTTCCTCGGGAATGGAATTTAATAAAACAGGTAGAAGATTTTCATTTCCCAGAACCACAGCAGTATCTTGTAGATTATTATTATCGTTTTTTAATTGTTTAAGAATACTCCCCACTTTTTTTATCTGACTAATATTTTTTGGAAGACCTATAAATTGAATATTTTTAGATGAATTTAAATTATTTTCAATCCAGTTAAAGTCATTGGCCTTGTAATAGTTCCAATTCAATTTATAGGTTTTGAAAAATTTACCAGCCTCATGTAGTGTGTCAAAATAAAACTTATCTGTATCCCAATATATCTCTGCGAGATTATTTTCCAATAATTTTTGAAATATAATCTCTTCGGCTTTATTCAAAGCATTGAATCCTGTTATAATAAATTTGTGATAAAGATTTTCTTGAATATATGAATTAATACTTTTTGAAGCTTCGCGATATATGAGCCCTTGATAACCAATATTTTTGGCAAGTAAATAGGAATATAATTCGGTATAATACAACTTTAAGTTTTCAAAAAATTTAAGATAGTTTTGAGTTAAAGCCGTAGAGTTATTTTGAAGATTCCAGTTTTCTATCCTTTTACTATCACTAACATAATTTAACAAATTGGAAGCGTCGATTAAATTACTATCAATTTCGTTAAAATCCTGTAAGATGATAGATGCCCAATTTGAAAAGACCTCAAATGAATCTATATTTCTATTCGAATTACATTTTAAATATACTTTGTAGAATTCAAAAATTAATGGGGTACTTTCAATAATATCTATGCCTGATATTTCTTTTACAAATTCTTCTATAGAAATAATTTTGGGAAGTATTATATGATTCTTAGTTTGTAATATTATTTCTGTTTTCAAAAATAAACCAGATCGTTTATTTGGTAATATGAATGTTAATTCGGAAAGGGTAGTATTATGTGATAGAACTTTAGATACTACTTTTGACAGAAATGATTGCATATTACAAATTTACAAAATAAGAATAAAAAAAAGACCATCTGCCTTAAGCAGATGGTCTTTTTTATTAAGACAAACTAATATTTATCTTTTTGCAAATTCAGAGAAAATTTCAACTCTTCTATTTTCTTGTCTTCCTTTTCTGGTTTTGTTATCACCAATTGGATTAGCCGATCCAAAACCTTTAGCTTTAATCTTATCAGCTGGGAATCCATGATCCACTAAATAAGTTCTAACTGCATCAGCACGTTCTTGAGATAGTCTAGCATTTATCTTATCACTACCTGTACTATCAGTATGACCTTCAACATCAAAATTTAATGTTTTATATTGATTAAGAATCGAACTAACTTTTTCCATTCTAATCGCTGTTTCATCAGTAAATGTCATTTGACCAGTTTGGAAGTAAATAGCTCTGGCTAAATCAGTAATTTCTTGTTGTACTTCTTCAGTAACAATTGGACAACCATAATTTTCAGCAACACCAATTACATTAGGACAATTATCATCTTTGTCTAATACGCCATCACCATCAGAATCAGGCCATGGACAACCATTATTTTCAACAGGACCTGGAGTGTCTGGACATTTATCATCTTTGTCAGCAACACCATCTCCATCTCTATCTGGACAACCATTAGTGCTTTTAGGACCAGCTTCATTTGGACAGGCATCATCTTTATCAGGAATTCCATCACCGTCGGTATCAGGACATCCATTAAATTCAGCCAATCCAGCTACATTAGGACAAGCATCTTCAGAATCTTGAATTCCATCACCATCTGAATCAGGACAACCGTTGAATTCTTCTAAACCAGCAACTTCCGGACAGGCATCATATTTATCATAAATCCCATCACCATCAGCGTCTTTTCCTCCAAATTGGAAAACAAGACCAGCAGTATGTTGAAAGTGTGGAAGCATTTTATCTCCATCAAATGAATGTTTATAACTAGATCCAACATTAAAAGCTATATAGTCATTAAACCAGAAATTAAATCCAATTCCTCCATTTAATGTAGGGTTTAAATCTTTATCCAACCATGTTCCACCACCACCTACAACTAGATAGGGATCAAACCAACTGTCTTTAACAAAGCTATATCTTACATCTAAATCTAAAGCCAAATAAGATAAATTACTATTAATCTTAAGATCTCCAACATTTGAAATTGAATTAAACGACCCAGCCAATCCAATAACAAAACCTGAACCAACATATCTTGCTACTCTTAGTCTTGATATAGCACTGGCAGTATTCCAGTGATCAAGATTAAAGAAATCTTCAAATGGTTCACCAATAATCCCCGCATCGGGTCCACTTGGAGCAGGAATAGGTAAAATAACCGCACCATCATTTTTGCCAGGATAATCAGCACCTGTAGGATAAAAATCAACTGCATTAGTTCCAAGCTCAACAGCCCAAGGGTTATCTTCATCCTGTGCATTGATGTTGTTGAAACTAACAACAACTAAAAGAATTAATAATACTTTTTTTAAATGTTTCATTGTAATTAATTTTAATTTATAATCTTTTGTTTAATGTTTATATAAGCTTAATGTGTAAGTATTAATTTAACAAATATATGAAAACTTCATAATAAACAAGCCTTCAGTTTTTTTTTTTTAATATTATGTTAATTTATTATATAATTAGCATATTCTATTTAATAGAACATGGCTCTATGGTCAATTATTTCGGAATTATCTTTGATGGCTTCAAAAATTTGAAAATTTCTTCCTTGCAATTCTCTTTGAATAGATTTCTTATTGGAATTGTAATTATCCAATTCTGTTGGAAGGTATTTCTTTGAAATATTTGCAAATGCAACACCATTTTTACCAACAATATTTTTTGTTAAAGAATCTTCATCAATATAGGTAACAACTCCAGCGATATCCGTTAATCGACCTTGGCCCGCAAAAACAGGACTTGAATATGAGATCGCGAGGGAACTATTAACGGTTGTATTATTTTGACCAGCTATTTCTTCCAAGGTTTCACCAGTTGACCTTTCCTTAATGAAAGCTGCCTTTTTTTGTTTTAAAATGATACTTCGTACATTTTTTCCTTTTATAGATAATCCAGCTTTATTTTTTTTACTTAATAGCACAACAGCATATCCTTTATCTGTATCAAATCTTTTAATATCGTTAATTTCAGCATTATCTTCAAATACCCATCTTACTATTTGCCTTTGTGAACCAAGTTGAGAAATATTATCATCAAATATTTCAAGGGTTGCATTCTTAACAGCCAAATTATTTTCTTTTGATAATTCAGTAATATCCTTACCAGAGGATAAATCCGAAGAAAAAGTTTCTGCTTTTTCGAACAATGCATTTTCCGTTTTTTCTGAAGCTTCAATTTTTCTGGAAAAGATAGCTACCTGAATATTTTTTTGAATATTTTTTTGACCATCAATTCTAATAATATGGAATCCAAATTGCGATTTAATAATGTCGATATCATTTACTTTATTTTCAAAAACATAGTCTCTAAATTCAGGAATCATTCTGTTATAAGTAAACCAATCTAAATCACCTCCTTTGGCACCCGAAACCTTATCGCTTGACAATTCAATAGCAATTTCAGAAAATTTAGATTTATCAGCCTTAATAACGGAGAGAATACTATCAGCTACTTTTTTTGCATCTTCTTCACTCTGATCCACAGAAGGATCAGAGGATGCCGTACCTAAAAATGGAATAAGAATATGACTGGCTTTAACAGAATCAGGCAATTGTTTAACCTCCGTAATTTTTGACAATTTATAAAATCCATTTTCTTTAAATGGACCAAATACTTCATTGATATCCGCATTAAAAAGTGTGTCTGTTGCGATTGCACCTTTTGGAAAGCTATTTTTTGTATAGAACCCAGAGTCAAATGGAGTGTCCGAACCATTTTCAGAATAAAATTCTATCATGTTTTGGGAATTTTTGAATCCTATTATTTTAATCGTTGTTTTGGCTGCATTACTAAATTCATCTCGATCATTTATAATTAAATCCAATTCATTTTTAATTTCAACTTCATCGTCTAGAGATGGCTTAATGTCAAAAACTACATATTGAATATCTCTTGATTCTTCAACCGTATAATCTTTGGAATGTTTTTTTACATACGACTTGATTTCATCATCAGTAATTGTCACCAAACTATCTGAAATAGTTGAAAAAGGCACGTATACATATTGTAGATCAACGTTGGTATTTTGAAAGTAATAATTGGATTCACCTTCCGCAAGTGTACTGTTTAATCCTGCTCTTATTAAAGAATTGTATGTAGTTTGTTCAATATTATTTTTTAATCTTTTTTCATAGTTCAACCAATTTAACCAAGCAGCTTTACCTTGAGCATCTTCACTAGAATTTTCCTGAATTGTTGCGATATATTCTTTTAGTTTTTCCTCATCAAATAGACCTGCTTCGTTTAAAAACTGTGGACTTCCTTGCGTTTTTATTTGATTTACCAAGGCGTCCCAAATATCTCTTTCTCCAACAACAACCCCTGATTTTTTTAACTGCGTTTCATAAACTTTTTCACGAACTAAATTATCCCATGCATTGTTTATATTTTGACTATTTGAAGCTCTTCCATTAGAAGTTGACCTAAAAAATTCAATTTGTTGAGAAAAATCTTCTCTACTTATGGGTTCTCCATTTACTTCGCCAATTTCGGAAGGAATTTTATTAAACAAATTGCCGTCAAATAAGCCACTTAAAACAAATGAAAATAATGCTAATGCTATAATGATTATTAAAAATAGTGATCTTTCTCTAATTTTCGATAAAACTGCCATTCTTCTATTCTTTTAAAATTCAGGATGCGAAAGTACGATTTACCTTTTAATAATAAAAGGAGTTTCAGCCTAAATATTTTAGCGAAAATGCCCCCTATTTGTCTTCAAATAAAACTTTTAAATAAACTTCTTCAATTTTCGAAGCAGATTCTTTTAAAATGGTAAATTCGAAATTATCGATTTTGATAATATCATTTGCGGCAGGTATATTTTCGGTATGGTCAACAATCAATCCTCCTAAGGTTTCATACGCACTATCTTCCTTAAGATTAAGATTATAAGTTTCATTAAGGTAATCTACTTCCAACCTAGTAGAGAAATTGAATTCTCTATTATTTATTTTTTCTTCTAATAGAGATATGGTGTCATGTTCGTCTTCTATTTCACCAAATAATTCTTCAATAATATCTTCAACAGTTATTAAACCAGAAGTTCCTCCATATTCATCCAATACAACAGCCACACTTTTACTCTTTTTAATCAGATCATTTAATATATCATGGATCATCATTGTTTCCGGTACTATTTCAATAGGTAATAATATGGATCGAATACTTTTGGGTTTTCTAAAAAGTTCAAATGCATGGACATAACCAATAATATCATCTAATGAATTATTATAAACCATTATTTTTGACAAACCTGTCTCAATAAATAGATTTTTTAATAATTTTAATGAATCTTGAACTTCCACTGCTATAATTTCTATTCTTGGAATCATAGCTTCTCTTGATTTCACATTGTGAAAATCTAATGCGTTTTGAAATATTTGAATTTCAGAGTCAATTTCATCATCTGTTGATTCTAATTGTTCAGAAATGTAATTCCCCAATTCTGTTTTACTAAATGCCAATTGAATCTGATCTTCTTTTGTGTTGAAGAATACTCTTAAAAAGAAATCAGACAAAAATGATATAAATGATGATATAAAATAAAATATTAAATAAAACAAATAAGCTGGAACGGCAAATATTTTTAAAGTTTCGTTTGCATAAATTCTAAAAATTGCTTTTGGTAAAAATTCGGCTGTGACTAAAATAATCAATGTTGAAACCAAGGTCTGAATGAGTAATAGTAAAAATTCATTGGGTATAGAAACTGACAATAATTGAAATAGCAAATCGCCCATAAAATATCCGTAAATAACCAAAGAAATATTGTTACCTACCAACATGGTAGTAATAAATTTCGAAGGGTTTTGAGTTAATTTGGTAAGAGTTTTTGCCAAAAAAGTATCCTTTTTTTTCTCTAGTTCAATATGCATTTTGTTTGCTGACACAAAAGCTATTTCCATTCCAGAAAAAAAAGCAGAAAGAATAATTGAAATTAATATTATAATAATCTCTAAAAACATTATAGATTTTTCTTGTCGTTATTTTCTATTTTGTTTCTCATGTATTTTTTAAAAAAGAACATAAGTATGGCAAGTATAGAAAAAGCTAAAAAAAAATAGGCTTTTTGACGATTTGAACTCCAATGTAAAATTGTTTCTACAAACAGGATTATTGCAATAAGCAAATAACCATATTCTATAAACTTGTATATGTTCTTCATAGTTTATTGGTTTTCATTAACATAAATAGTGCCTCGAATTGATTTCATATTCAATTTTGAAAGATCCTCATTAGATTCGAATCCTTCTCCATGAATCGTATCGGTTTGTGTAATTAGGGTAAATTTTTTCTCAGTATACATATAGTGCTCGTTGGCATCCCAAAAAAGTTGATCGGTGATTAATTTTGAGCTATCTGCATAGATAATGATATTCACATTATTTTTAGCTTCTGAAATATTGGTTTTCGAATAATTTATTGCATAATCCGCATATAAAATGACAGAATCGTTTAGTTCATCATAGGATACAATTTTTAAACCTTCTGGGAACTCTATAAAAGGATGATTCTTTCTATTTGAAAAATCATTCATAATAGGAGCTATCAATTTGGTTTTTACTTTACCTGAATCAGTATTTATCAGGTAAACATTTTTTGCTACTCCTATAGGCAAGTTTTTTTCAGCCAAAAAATCTTCAATTTCCTTTAATTCATTACCACATGAAAAAAACATTGCTACTAAAATAATAGCAGCAATGTTTAATATCGTTTCTTGTAAATTATTTTTTAGCATTTGCTAATTTACGGAATTTTGGTGGTTTCATTGATCCAGCATCCCACTTTATGAGAACTTCCAGATGTTAACCCTTCTGTAAAAACTAGTTTTTTTGAAGGGGCACTTGCCATATAACTTTTGATATATTTGTTAGCCAATGAAGTGATACCGGGGTCAACTGCTTTGGCTCTTTTAGCTTTATCAGCAGCAGCGACATAAACCATTCGTTTTGAAATTTCATCCGTACCACAAGCGTTAGAGTTGCCACTTGAATAATAAAGGCTTCCAATTAATAGGTATGCCTTTCCCATACTTGGTCTTTCTTTTAAAGCTTTATATGCATAATTTCTGGATTCAGATTTACGACCTTTCTTTTTCATAATACGGGCTATTTTATAGTAATGATCAGCTTTTTTATAACTGTCAGATTCTAAACTAATAGCTTTGTTGAAATATTCAATTGCTTTAGTTTCATCTCCTTGTTTCATTAAAATGCCTGCATAAAAGACATATGCATCAGAAGAAGGAGCTGCATTAACATAAACTTCTACCATTTTTGCATATAATGGGTCATCAGTACAATCTTTTTGATTTAATCTTGAAACTGCTCTTTTTAACCATTTAGCATCATCTTTATTAGCTTCAAGCCCTTTATTATACAAAGGAATTAATCTTTCACAGGTGGCAATGTTACTTAAGATATTGTCCAATATTCCTTCAATTTGGCCGAGAGCTTTTAAATTAATTTCCGCAGCTCTTTTTGTTTTTTTCTCTTTACTTGAAAGCGGCTGACCCTTGGTTTCTTTAGCGACTAATGCATCCAATTTTTTTGAATATCCTATCATTCTATCGCCTACACGTTCCGTTATTTCATCATAGCGATCAAATACCGATTGAGGATCCGTGTCTTTTAATTCTTCCGTATATATTTCAAAAAATTTACCCAAATTTTTAACACTCATTCCGTTTGGATCTGCGTTAAAGGATTCACGTAATTTAGCGTATATTTCTTCTCTTTTCGAAAGCTCCTCTAGATAGGCGCTTTTAAATATATCGTTAGCCCAGTCACTATAAACCTTACCTAAATTTACAGGGAAATGCTGAACCCTTTTTTCATAAAGCGCATTAATTTCCAAGAAAATTTTAGCCATTTCTGCTTTGTTTACTTTGGTAGTATCATAATATAATTTTCCTATTTTTTTTATATTGGCTCCGCTGGGGGCAGCTCCTTTGACATCAATTAGACCTGCCGCCTTATCGTATCTGGCATGAATCATTTTCAGGCCATATTTGTATAAATTTTTTGAGGATTTTGGGCAGTTATCCATACACCATTGCCAAGGTTCTTGAGCGGGATCGTAATTGCCAACTTTTGCATATTCATAAAAAATCGAAAGGTTGGTTTTGCATTTATCAGGTTCATTACCGTATTTGTCTTGCGCATAAATAGATAAAGTTGTTCCCAAAAGAAGAAACAATCCTATGATTACGGTTTTTTTTGCTTTCATGTTTTAAGATTTGTATTTATTAATTAATCGTTCTTTTACTAAACCATTTGTCATTTAATGATATACTGAGCCTAAAGTTATAATAATTTTCTTTAATTAAATTATTATCTGTAGTTCCTCTTTTCCCTAATTCAAAACCAAGATTAATATTTGATAGCTTTAGTCCCATGGGTAAACTAAGACCAAAAGACATGCCATAATCATCAATTTGGGTATCATTAACAACCAATCCCAACTTTTTATAACTAGCACCCGCCCTATAGGTCACTCTGTTCCAGTAGCTTGCAATAGAATTAAATTTTGGAGTAAAAAATCCACCAAGTGAGATTATACTTGAATTGGTATAATTATAAGTTGGACTTTCATCATAAATTGGCCCATTAAATTTAATGGCATCCTGAAAAGAATATTCTGCACCAACAAACCATTTATTATCTTCTCCAATCCCGGCGCTCAAAATCGTTCTTAAAGGAGATTCAATGGTTGCCTTATAGGAATCTGAAACTAAAGTATCTCTTGGGATAGAAAATTCTTGATTAATATTATTATCTATAGAGTAGAGATACTGATCTCCTTTTTCATCTAAATCATTAGGCAATTCAAAGGTTGTTCCTAGTTTTAGTTTTAATCTAGGGGAAATGTTTTTGATATATTGAGCTCCTAATTTGAAAGCAAAACCTTTGAGATATGAATTTGTCTCATGTTTCGTCGCCAATTGAACACCCAATCTCCGATTCACAATACTATTATCTATACCACCAAATATATAAGCTGCTTCGGCACCAAGATTTATACCAAAGGTGGTCTGATAACCATATCCAAGAAAAATTCTATTAGTACCACCGTCACCCGATAATAAATTGGTTTCAGCTAAAATATCTTCTTCATTATAAAATGTCTCCAATAGAGAATATCCTACAGCAGTGTTCAATTGCATTCCAAAAGCCAACCCCTGATTTTCTTTAATAGGAACTCCCAGGGCAATATAGGTCAACCCAGCTGTTGAACTTGATTGTTTGTTTATACCATCATCAATATGATTAAGTTTATTGCCAGCTGCAAAAACATAAGTTGTCCATAGAAGAGATGCATAAGAAGCCGGATTTGTAAAACTTAATTGATATTCGCTAGTTAGAACTCCACCCATTTGACCCATTGCGATTTCTTCAACTGATTTTATTTTTGCCTGATCACCTATTCCAAAAAATGAGTATGGTGATGAATTTGTTTTTTGCGCAAAACTATAGGTTGAAATTATAAGAATAGTAAATGTTACTATTTTCTTTATCATATGTCTTTATTAAATATCAAAATACTGTTCAATCCTTCCAACAAAAAATTTGGATTGGCAAATATGGTACTTTTTATGTTTCTTGCCAAGAAAATTGTGTCTCCTCCTGTTAAAACTACTGTTAATTTTTTATTTTTAGCCTTAAACTGTTCAATAACCCCTTCAATTTCCTGAATTACACCGTTTAAAACACCAATATGAATTGCATTATTAGTTGAATTACCCACTTCTGGAATCTCTGATATAAGTGTTAATTTTGGTAATTTCATTGTGTATAAATTCAAAGCTTTATAGCGCATTTCAATGCCTGGAGAAATGAACCCACCAAAATATTCATTTTTATCATTAATAAAATCATATGTAATACATGAACCTGCATCAATTACAAGTACATTTTTATCAGAATAATTTTTAACTGTTGCGGCCATTAAAGCTATTCTGTCTACCCCTAATGAGTGTGGAGTTTTATAATTATTTATAAATGGAATCTCAGTTTTACTGGATAATTGCAATACTTTTAAGGGTGAACTTAAAAGTTCTATAATTTCATTATCCAAAATACCCACAGAAGAAATGATAGCATGATTAACTTTATAGTTATTGGTAATTTCAATGAGATATTTTGAAAAATCTTTTAATGTCACAGATTCGTTATGAAGCAAAGTATTTTCTTCAAATAAACCGGTTTTAACTCTTGTATTCCCAATATCAATTGCTAAATTCATTATTTAAAAAAATGAAATGCAAAAGTACAATAGATTTTTAATGAATTGTTTGGTTTTGTCTAAAAATAAAAATTATATTTGCACCCGCCAAAAGCTAATGGTACCTTAGCTCAGTTGGTAGAGCAAAGGACTGAAAATCCTTGTGTCCGCAGTTCGATTCTGCGAGGTACCACTAAAAACCCTTTCAAATTCTTTTGAGAGGGTTTTTTAGTTAGTAATTTTAGTTTACAATATCAAATCTACCTTTAATTGAATCCTATATTTAGACCCGTTTAAAAGGGAGTAATTAAAAAATATTCATTAACTTAAAGGTCTGTTAAAATCATAACTTTTTTTGTAGATAATTTCATATTTGGATCAAATATTCAGATAACAATTTTACTATTTTCTTTAAAAGTAAATACATGACAGCAAAAATTTTACTTATAGAAGCTTCAGACGATTTACGCGAAAATACTGCTGCGATTTTGGAATTGGCTAATTATAAAGTACATACTGCGAAAAATGGCAGGGAAGGTATTGAAATTGCACTAAACATAAAACCTGATCTTGTTATAAGCGATATTCCAATGACTGAAATTGATGGGTACGGAGTTTTACAAATATTTCGAAAGAATGAAGAATTGCAGATGACTCCATTTATATTTATGTCAGCAAAAACAAAGCATAGTGATGTTAGAAAAGGAATGGATTTAGGGGCGAGTGATTATATAACGATTCCTTTTTATAATTCAGAATTACTTAGTGCCGTAGAATCCAGATTAAACATAGCCAAGAGTTATAAAGAGAATAAAAATACCCAAGGCAAGTTCAATGAAAAAATTGAGTTGGAAAATTTGGATATGTTCTTTAAGAATAAAGAAAAATTTAACTATAAAAATGGAGCTTCAATTTATTGTGAAGGGAATAATAGTAACTATGTTTATTATTTAATTAAAGGAAAAGTGAAAACCTTTAGAAATAATGAATATGGCAAAGAATTTATAACAAGTATTTTTAAAAATAAAAGTCTTTTTGGATTTACCTCTTTACTCGAAAACATGCCATATATTGAAAATGCAGTAACCTTAGAAAATTCAATCTTATTAAAGATCACAAAATCAGAATTTTTGAATGCAATTATAAAAAATGATTATTTGGCAGTTAGGATAGTTGATTTGTTAGTTAAAAAGTTAGATTATTTAAAATCTCAATTAATTCACCTAGCCTATGATTCGGTTCGGAAAAAAACTGCTGAGACATTGTACGAATTATATTTGGATGGAGGATCAGACATAATCGAGATTTCAAGATCCAATTTGGCAAGTCTGGTGGGTATAGCAAAAGAAACATTGATTAGGACACTTACCGAGTTAAAAGAAGAGAATATAATTAAAACGAATAGGAAAGCAGTAAAAATAATTAATCATAAGAAATTGAAAAATATAAAGTGAATCTATTGATAACAATCATCTTTTTGGTTGATTATAATCATTGTTTAATTTTTTTTGTTTAAATATATTTGTATAATAATAAAATAAAATTTCGCTTTAAAAATTGTATGAAATGGGTAGAATGAATTGATGAAAATTGATTCAGCTATTTTAGAGTGAATGTGTTTTTTATAAGTTTTAAAAAATAATCCTTGAAGTTAACCAAATGAGGTAGGGTGATTTAAAATTATAAAAAATATAGGCATTTGTAAGAACGGAAGACAAAAGTTTTCCGTTCTTTTTTGCAATCATTGAGAATTTTTATGATTAGAATCATTTTGGCGGATGATACAAGTCATTGCTTTCATAGTAAGATAGAACTACATTTATTTAATATATAATATTAATTTAAATTGTAAATGTTATGACTTTAGTAAAATTTAAAAAACAACATCGCTTACCTTGGTACGATAACATGTTTACAGATTTATTACGTAGTGATAGATTGATGACCAATGATTTTTTTACAGAAAATGAATGGATTCCAGCAATGAATATTTTAGAGAAAGATGAATATTTTGAAATTGAAGTTGCAGCCCCTGGATTTAATAAGGAAGACTTTGAAATAATTTATGAAAGCGGAACTATTAGAATCTTTGTAGAACATAAGGATCAATTGGAAGAAAAAGAAGAATCCTATACGAGAAAAGAGTTTAATTATCAGTCTTTCAATCGCTCTTTTACATTACCCGAAAATGTAAATGAAGATGAGAAAATTGAAGCGACCTATAAGCATGGAATTTTAAAATTAGTTTTGGCTAAACTCCAGGAAGTCGACATTCCTCAAAAAAGAATTATTGAGGTTTCATAACAAAGGTTTCCTATTCAACTGAACAATTCCCCCTCAAAGTAGTATTAAAATACGGCTGTAATTTCAGCCGTATTTTTATTTCCTAATAAATGAGTAAAAATGGGACAGATTAATTTTATGGGGAATAAAAAATAGAAATTTGGTTTTAGAATGTAAAAAGAATATTATTTATGGTGTTACATTTGGCATTAAAAGAGAAATTATTTCAATCAAAATATGTGTTTAGTAAGATCGGGTAGTTCCGCAGTGGGTCACAAGGAAATCACCCGACCGCACTTGACACATATGAAGTTTGGGATGATTTCCCTTTGTAAGCCATGACTTTTTTGTTTCGTTTTTTTGTCACTAAAAAAATGAAAAGACAAGAAGAGAAAAAATAATCAACCTGACTTCTAACCATTTTCAGGACAACAGAATTATATATTTTTACTTACTCCCCATATTTTTAACGTGACTCGTAAAAATAGCATGTAGGCATGAGAATGAATGGTGCTTAGCAATCATCTTGGCCAGCGAAGATTTTTTTATTTCTTTTTTTATCCAAAAAAGAATAGAAATCAAGAATCAGTGATGTTCCATTAAAATAACAGTAGAACCATTCAAGTTAAATTGTTCATGAATATAATAATTTACAGTTTATGAATCCACAATTTAAATATGATTGTTATTAAGTTGGAAATAGGGTTTAATACTTGTAATATATGATGTTAATAGATACTCAATATATTGTCTAAAGCCCTGAATTAATTCATAATAACAAATAAATCCAAAATTAAATATTGTGTACAATTTATTATTTTAGGAATCGTTATTATACATATCATTCACTTCAAGAATGATCAGTTTTGATTATATATGAAGTGATTATAAATAGCTTAAAAAAACACGTTTTCCTTCGAAGATTGTAATTAGATCATTGTTAATTAATTACACTTAAAAAGGTTTATTATGAAGATTTGATTCATGATTATCACCAATATTTTGGTGAAAATTATTGTGAATATCTTTTAAATAAAAACACTGTGTTGATCGCATTTAAAACTAGCTATTACTTTAATTTTCAAATGGTCTTTTGGCTGTAAAATTATATGTCCTTATTGAATTATGGGGCTTAGAAGGGCGAAGCCGTAAATTTTCCATAACAAACAAAACATTTAATATATTTAAAATGAATAAAAAAGTAGCATTTATTACCGGTGTAACTGGGCAGGATGGAGCTTATTTAAGTGAATTCCTTTTAAAGAAAGGTTATGAGGTTCATGGATTAAAACGCCGTTCCTCATTATTTAATACAGATAGAGTTGATCATTTATATGAAGATCCTCATATAGAAAACAGAAATTTTATTTTGCACTATGGGGATATGACGGATAGTACAAATTTAATTCGTTTGATTCAGGAGATTCAACCGGATGAAATCTACAATTTGGCGGCTATGAGTCACGTTCACGTTTCTTTTGAAGTACCTGAATATACGGCCAATGCAGATGGGATTGGAACTTTGAGAATATTGGATGCAATTAGATTACTCGGTTTAGAGAAAAAAACTAAAGTATACCAGGCTTCTACTTCCGAATTGTATGGAAAGGTACAAGAAGTTCCACAATCTGAAACCACCCCTTTTTATCCAAGAAGTCCCTATGCAGTTGCAAAAATGTATGCCTACTGGATTACAGTAAATTACCGAGAGGCATACGGTATGTTTGCCTGTAATGGTATTTTGTTCAATCATGAATCTCCTGTTCGGGGAGAAACATTTGTAACACGAAAAATAACCAGAGCCACGTCGAGAATTGCCATGGGTTTACAGGATAAATTATACCTTGGAAATTTAGATGCTCAACGAGATTGGGGGCATGCAAAAGATTATGTAAGAATGATGTGGATGATTTTGCAGGCTGACAAGCCTGAAGATTGGGTAATTGCAACCGGTAAATCATCTTCTGTTAGAGATTTTGTTAAAATGTCATTTGCCGAAGTTGGGATTGAATTGGAATTCAAGGGATCGGGTGAAAATGAGAAAGCTTTTGTAAAAGCATGTCAGAATCCAAATTTTCAAATTGATATTGGAAAAGAAGTTTTGTCAGTAGATCCTAAATATTTTAGACCTACTGAAGTTGAATTATTGATTGGAGATCCGTCTAAGGCGAATAATAAATTAGGATGGATACCGAAATATAATTTACAGGATTTGGTGAAAGATATGATGCAAAATGACATAAAATTAATGCAAAAGGACCAATATCTAAAAGATGGGGGATATTCAACTTTGAATTACTATGAATAAAGAATCGAAAATATATATAGCTGGGCATAGAGGTATGGTGGGTTCCGCTGTTTGGCGGGTATTAAGAAATTTAGGATATACAAACTTGATAGGAAAAACAAGTTCAGAATTGGATTTGAGAAATGAATTATCTGTTGATGAATTTATTTCTATGGAAAAACCTGCCATAATTATTGATGCTGCAGCAAGGGTAGGAGGAATTGTAGCAAATAATAAATTTCCATACCAGTTTTTGATTGAGAATATGAGAATTCAAAATAATTTAATCCAATCAGCTCATGAGAATAATGTGGATAAATTTATATTTTTAGGAAGTTCGTGTATTTACCCTAAAATGGCTCCTCAACCCTTGAAAGAAGAGTATTTGTTAACAGATACCTTAGAACCAACCAATGAGTCATATGCCATTGCAAAAATATCCGGAGTTAAATTGTGTCAGGCCATTCGCAATCAATATGGAAAGGATTTTGTGAGTTTAATGCCTACCAATTTATATGGGTCCTTTGATAATTTTGATTATGAAACTTCTCATGTTTTACCAGCAATGTTACGAAAATTTCATGAAGCGAAAATTAATAATAATGCACCTGTAACACTATGGGGATCTGGTAGACCTATGCGAGAGTTTTTATTGGTTGATGATATGGCCAAAGCCGTTGTATTTGCCATTGAGAATAAATTACCGGAATATTTGTATAATATTGGGAGTAGCATGGAAATATCGATAAAAGAATTGGCTGAAACTATACAGAAAGTTGTGAAACATCAAGGAGAAATTATTTGGGATGATTCTAAACCTGACGGAACACCTAGAAAATTGATGGATAATTCAAAAATGAATAATTTGGGTTGGAAAGCTGAAGTTGATTTGACAACCGGAATTAAAATGACATACGATTGGTTTTTGGAAAATATTGATAAGATCAGAAAGGTAAAATTGGATTAGAATAATAGTCCACCATTAATTATAAAAAACATATAATATGATAAAGATTAAAGCGGTTATATTCGATATGGATGGTGTTTTAATTGAGGCTAAGGATTGGCATTATGAGGCTCTCAATAAGGCATTGGACTTATTCGGTATGTCTATAAGCAGATATGATCATTTGGTGACATTTGATGGTTTGCCCACAAGAAAAAAACTTGAAATGCTATCATTGGAAAATGGTTTATCACCAAAATTACATTCATTTATAAATGAATTGAAACAGCAATTCACGATGGAAATAGTTAATAATTCATGTAAGCCTAGATTTTATCATGAATATGCGCTTTCAAAATTAAAGAATCAAGGATATAAATTGGCGGTTGCATCCAATTCTGTTCGAAATTCGGTCAAAACAATGCTTACCAAAGCAGCTTTGATGGAATATGTCGAATTCTTTATTTCTAATCAAGATGTGAAAAAAGGGAAACCAGACCCGGAAATGTATATAAAATCAATCAAAAAATTAAATTTGGAATCAAAAGAATGTATGATTATAGAAGATAATGAAAATGGAATCCGAGCTGCCAGAGCGAGTGGAGCATTTGTGATGGAGGTTGATTTGGTTGAAGACGTAAACTATCAAAATATTATTGAACATATTAAAATGATTGAAAATGAAAAAGAAGATTAATATAGTAATTCCCTTGGCAGGTGAAAATCCACTGTTTCCAAAAAGTGATTTTCCATTTTCAAAGTCATTGATTGAAATCGATGGTAAGCCAATGATTCAATTAACCATTGAAAATTTGCAAACAATTTCCAGAGAGACTCATTTTATTTTTCTCATTAATTCTGAAGATAGCAAAAACTACTTTTTAGATAATGTTTTGGGTCTTTTAACCGAAAACAAGCCTACAATTATAAAAATAGATCATAGAACAAAGGGTGCTGCATGTACGGCATTATTGGCTATTGATGAAATTGACAATGATACACCGTTGTTTATTAGTAATGGAGATCAGGTTATAAAAGAAGATTTAAATTCAATATTAACCAATCTTGAAACCTATGACTCCGGAGTTGTAAGCACAACATCAGTTCACCCAAGATGGTCATATATTAGAGTTGATGGTGAGAAAGTGATTGAAACAGCAGAGAAAAGACCTATAAGTAACAATGCAATTGCTGGATTATTTTATTATAAAAAGGGATCTGATTTTGTCAGGTCAACCATGAATATGATAAAAAAGGATGCCAATTATAATGGTATGTTTTATATATCGTCTACAATTAATGAACTTATATTGGAAAATAATAACGTAGGTTATTATAAAATCCCAATTGTACAGTATGAGAGTTTTTATTCTCCCGAGAAAATTAAAGAATATAATAGTCGCAAACAAAATTATAACAGATAATGATTAATGTAGTAATACCCATGGCTGGTGAGGGAAGCCGATTTGTTAAAGGAGGGTATCGCACTCCAAAACCTTTTATTGACGTATTGGGTAAACCCATGATAGTTAGGGTGATGGAGAATTTAAACATTCCAAATGCTAATTTTATATTGATTGTTAGGGAGGAGCACATGTTGCAAGAGGCAGAACTTGTTGAAAAAATCAAGAAAAATTATAAGGCAGTTTTTATACCCATTAGCAAATTGACTGAAGGGACCGCATGCACTGTTTTATACGCTCGTAAATATATAAATAACGAGGTTCCACTATTGATTGCGAATTCTGACCAAATAGTGGATATCAATATCAATGATTATATAAATAACAGTAAGGAAAGAGACCTTGACGGTTCCATTCTATGTTTTATCGATTTAAAACGAGATATAAAATATTCTTTTGCTAAAATTGACGAAAATGAATTGGTGACAGAAGTTAAAGAAAAAGTAGGCATTTCAGATTATGCTACGGTTGGGATATATTATTTTGAAAAAGGTAAAAATTTTGTTAATGGAGCCATTGATATGATTGTAGAAAATGATAGGACAAATGGTGAGTTTTATACCTGCCCGACATATAATTATTTAATTCAAATGAATAAAAGAATTGGTGTCTATAATATAGATTATAATCAAATGCATAATTTGGGAACTCCAAGTGATCTTAATGATTATTTATCATTTATAGGATCATAGAACCTTAATGTTAGAATTAATATTTAATAAAAATCAAGAGAAGTGAATATATTTGATGAATCTATAATTTCTTTCTTTAATCAATTTGCTCATAGTTCAAAATATTTTGATGAAACGATATTTGTTATAGCAAATAATAAATTATTTAAAGGTGGTGTAGTAGTTTCTCTTATTTGGGCATTATGGTTTAGAAAAAGCAGCAATCAGAATTCTGTTCGTGAACATATTATAATTACCCTATTAATTAGTATTGTTGCAATTGCAGTGGGAAAAACATTGGCTTCATTATTACCATTCCGATACCGTCCTATTCATGAACCTAATTTGGATTTTCAACTTCCATACGGTATACTTGAGACGGCTGAATCTCATAATGGAATATTATTAAGCTCAATGCCAAGTGATCATGCCGTTTTGTATTTTGCCTTGGCAACAGGTCTTTGGTTTGTGTCCAAAAAAATTGGAGTACTAGCCCTTGTTTATACAACTTTAGTTATAGCCTTACCTAGAATCTATTTAGGACTTCATTATCCTTCAGACATTATCGTTGGATCAATTATTGGAATTTTAATTGCATTGGGTGCAAATGCCCTGTTGAAGGATCATAAGTTGATTAAAGAAATATTAGATTTCTCCAAAAATAAACCTGAATTTTTCTATGCATTATTTTTTCTGTTTAGTTATCAAATTGCAGATTTATTTACGGATAGCTATTCCTTGGTCAAATCAAATATAAAATTTTTAATTTCGTTAAGTAGTTAAATAGTAACTATAGATTAACTAGTTTTGAACAATATTATATTTTCAGTATTGTATGTCCGTAAAGAATCATAAATACATAAAGCGCGTCATTCTGAACTTGTTTCAGAATCACATAACACTGTAAATAAATAGAATAAGATGAGACCCTGAAATGAACCTGCCTGCCGGCAGGCAGGTTTAATGGGGAAAGAATAATTTTTTTTTATAAAAGAGATCTGTATTCTTACTATTCTAGTTTGAAACAAAGAATATTATGGTGATTAGGCTGGGCAGTGATAATGAATGGAATGCCGGAATTGCGTTTACCGAAG
>JAUXGV010000214.1 GCA_030621915.1 Flavobacteriaceae bacterium | reverse complement strand
TTAAACCACCCTGATGACGATTCACCCATACTTGGTGCGCCTACTACAAATATCCAAGCCTTTAGGTTGATATTTGCCAGGGACATATTTGGATTTGGAATGCATTTCTTTGGTGGTGATTTTAATGGGCTTTTTTATTCTGATGAAACGAGAGCTACCCGTGCAATATCAAATTATTCACATTATATGCCCAATTTATTATGGCAGGAAATTGATCAGGTTAATTGCGCATCAATGGGAGGTGTTACTTTTGATGATCATCTAAATTTAATCTCAGTTCCGATATTCTGTATTGCAGCAGGAGGTGGAGCCGGTGACGCTGCATTTTATACCAGTAGTTTAACCGCAAGTACCGATGTCACAAATCATTTGGTAAGTCAGCACCCAGAGGCTTCAGAAGATTTTGGACATGCGGATAATTTTGTAGGTCAAAACGCAGATCAACTGGTATGGTCTGAGTTACGAGATTGGATCACGAACCATAGATAAATAAACAATCATGAATTTTTGAATTATAAAGTGATTAAAAAGAGGTTGAAAAGTTCCCCTTGGAGTTGGTTTTTCAACCTCTTTTCGCGCGTAATCTACAAATTGATATTCAAACTTTTAATACTACAAAAGCCAAGCTTTTTTACTTTTATCCAAACACATTGAGGCTTCTTTCAAAAGATTAATGAACATTGGTTCATCAAATTCCTCCAAACTCTTTACTTGCAATGACCTCACTTGTTTTCTATTATTAGCATCTTTTAATTCAGGAAATTTACTTTCTAAATAAATACCTTGTACAAATGCCACATCCACATAATCTGTTCCTTTTAAAATGTTTAAATAACACAAAGGTTTTTTATTGTGGTTGTAAAATGGAATTCTATAATTAAACTTCTCCTCTACTTCAGGCAAAGTTTTCATGATTATACTTCTAACATATAACATGATAGATTGGTAAGGCTCTTGCTGATTGTAAATATATTGCTCTGCTGGATTCATTAAAGAAATTTAATCTTCAACCTATTTATTTAAGCCTATTCAAACCAAACTGTAATAAAATTAATTTTTGCTCTATCTGGAATTTGATCCTGACTAATTTTTCTCATATCAAATTCATCTAAATTTAAATCCTTTTTATCCAGGGCAATAGTAATATTTATCTCGTCTATAAATAGTAAAGCTGAACTAAATGTAGGTTCAATTTTATTAATTGTATAATTATTTACTACATTCATAAAAGTTGACGATGTGGAAATTCCTTTTTCCGTAATATAATTAGAATCATAAACTTGTACACTTTCAAAGGTATTCAAAGAATCTCCAATCTTTGGTTTAAATGTTAGTAAATGCTTACCTTCTTCATTAAATATTTTATACTCATAGAATTTTTCCGATCCTTCAGGTAATCTGGCTATGGAATCATTTTTAAAAAGAGCATCCAACTCCGAAATTTTGGTATTGTTGTTAATTTTACCAATTTGGTTTTTGCCTATTCTACTATCTTCTTCATTAGAACATTGAATAAAAAATAGGCTCAATATTAATAGTGTAATTATTTTTCTCATAACCGTTTATTTTTTTAATACTTTATTTAAAATTCCAAAAATACCTCTTATAAATGTAGCACTTGTGACTACTTTTAATATGGGATTCATTCGGGTACTTTTTCTTCTTGTGGTTTGTGTGGTTAATGTTTCTTGATCTTTTTCTTTATTTAATTTGGTGATTTTTTTATTTAATATTTCATAAGCACTTTCCGAATCAATATCCTCATTATATTTTTGAGATATCTTTGACAAATCTAACAATTCTTTTAATTCTAAGTCATTTAAAATACCCATTCTACTCATTGGGGCTCTTAACATAGTTTTTGCTAAGGGAGTTGGCACCCCTTTTTCGTTTAAAGCGGAAACCAAAGCCTCTCCAATACCCAATTCTGTCAATACCTGAGAAGTTTTATAAAACTCAGATTCAGGATAATTTTCTGCCGCCAATTTAATAGCTTTTCTATCCTTTGCCGTAAACGCTCGTAAAGCATGTTGTATTTTTAATCCTAATTGAGACAAAATATCTGATGGAATATCTTTAGGGTTTTGCGTCACAAAATAAATTCCAATACCTTTTGATCTTATCAATTTAACAATACTTTCTATCTGATCCATCAAAGTCTTTGATGCATTTTCAAATACCAAATGAGCTTCATCAATAAATAGGACCAATTCAGGACGATCACTATCTCCCTGTTCAGGAAATGAACTATAAATTTCAGCCAATAATTGCAACATAAAAGTTGAAAAAAGTTTGGGTTTATCCTGAATATCAGTCAGTCTTAAAATAGAGATTATTCCTCTTCCTTCATCATCAATTCTTGTCAAATCCTGTACTTCAAATGATCTTTCTCCAAAAAACAAATCAGCTCCTTGTTGTTCAAGTGCTACTATTTTACGTAAAATGGAGCCAGTAGATGACGTTGATATTCTTCCGTAACTGGCTTCTAATTTCTTTTTTCCTTCCTGGGTTGAAAATTGCAGAACTTTTTTAAAATCCTTTAGGTCTAAAAGTGGTAATTGATTGTCATCGCAATATTGAAACAAGATCGCAACAATACCGCTTTGAGTGTCTGACAATTCAAGAATTCTTGAAAGTAAAGTTGGGCCAAATTCAGAAACAGTGGCTCTCATCCTTGTTCCGTTTTGCTCCGATAGGGTCAATATTTCCACAGGAAAGCTTTTTGCCGTAAAAGGTATTCCAATTTTTCGATGTCGTTCATCAATTTTTGGATGTCCTGAACTAGCTTTGGCCAATCCACTTAAGTCCCCTTTGACATCCATTAATAACACCGGGATGCCATTTTCTGATAAGTTCTCGGCAAACACCTGAAGAGTTTTGGTTTTACCAGTACCGGTAGCTCCAGCAATCAATCCATGACGATTGATTGTTTTTAAAGGTATTTTTACAAAAGCATCCGCTATTGTGTCATTACCGAGCATGGCAGCACCCAAATTGATATATTCACCTTTTGTTTGATATCCCGAGTTTATACTCTTAATAAAATCTGTTTTACGCGGCATGTGATTTTTTTATAAATGTAAGTTTTAAAAAACTAATTTAAAAATTTTAGTAAATCAATTGCTTAACTTTGCAGCCTAAATTAAAAAAACATTGGATTCCAAAACGAAATATTTAATTTCAAAAGGAAAAATGCTTCCATTAATGGAAGAGTTTTATACCATTCAGGGTGAAGGGTTTTATACCGGTATGGCAGCTTATTTTATTCGAATTGGTGGCTGTGACGTGGGATGCCATTGGTGCGATGTAAAAGAAAGCTGGAATGCAGATTTGCATCCCCCAACCCATGCTAATTTGATCGTTGAAAATGCCAAAAAATATGCAAATACAGTTGTTATAACTGGTGGAGAGCCATTGATGTGGGATATGAATTATATTACGCAACGGCTTCAAAGTAAAAATATCAAAACCAATATTGAAACCTCTGGTGCTTATAAATTATCGGGAAAATGGGACTGGATTTGCTTATCCCCAAAAAAAAACAAATTACCATTACAGGAAATTTATCAGGAAGCCAATGAATTGAAAATGATCATTTATAATAAAAATGATTTCAAATTTGCTGAAGATCAGGCTTCAAATGTAAATGAACATTGTGAGTTATTTTTACAACCTGAATGGAGTAATCGAGAAAAAATGACTCCTCAAATTGTTGATTATGTCATGGAAAATCCCAAATGGAAAATATCTTTACAAACGCATAAGTACTTGAATATACCTTAATAGTTAGGGTTTCACTTGAAACCTGACTAGAAGTGAAACGCTGACTAGAAACCAAACGGTACAGAAACTCGAACCGTATCCCAACCCAGATACATATTTACACCCGTTTGTGATTTTTTAAAAGCAATCGAAAATGCTTCAAGTGAATTCTTGTCATACGCCACCTGCGCAATTAGTCGTGCTACATCTTCAGATTCACTATAAGAATAAGCACCCCATGAATTAACCTTGGAATTCAATATGATAGTCCACCATTTTTCACCAGGAATGGTTACCAAACTATAAGTTCCTGCTTTCAGCAATTGCTCCCCAAATTTCACATCTGTATAAAAAATAATCTCAGTGGCTTCATTGGCTCCCGTACGCCAAATTTTATCATTTTTGGCCAATTTATTGAGGGCTCTTCCATTTAACTGAGGCCTGCTATAAACCACTTTAATTATAGTATTGGAGTCATCATGAATACTTGGATAAGAGGCCACATCCATCGGACTTTTATCCAAGCCATCAAATTTTTGAGCATTTGTACTAAAGATTGTGAGCATAAAAAACACAAGAAGTATTACTTTCAAATAGGTCATTTCTTTCATAATAATTGGGTTTGATTTAATATATAAAATTAATTAATAATTTGTTTAAAGTCGTAAAATGACACAAAAAATTACATTTTTCAATATGAATATTACATATTTAGTATAAAACAAATATTTTAATTTCTATTTGTAAGCAATAATTGATTTTATGTTTTAAAAACACAAGTATATTCTGATATTTGCATTCAAATTAAA
>JAUXGV010000134.1 GCA_030621915.1 Flavobacteriaceae bacterium | reverse complement strand
TGCATTTAAAATGCAAAGATTATACGGTTAGTGGTGAATTATTCGATTTGATTTTGGATGAAGAGTATGAAATGTTAATTACTTCTCCCAAACCAAAACCAAAAGATTTGGGTAAATACTACGAGAGTGAATCATATATATCACATACCGATTCAAAATTATCTATAACAGATAAAGTTTATCAATTGGTCAAGGAATATGCGATTAAAAGCAAAATAAAATTACTCAATTCTTTAGGGACTCAAGAAAAAAACATTCTTGATATTGGCTGTGGGACGGGTGATTTTTTAGTGGGGTGTAAAAAGAAGGGTTGGTCGGTTTTTGGTGTGGAACCAAACGCAAAAGCCAGAGATTTAACTTTAAAAAAGTTAATTGAAAACAATGATTCTATTGAAAATACCATCGAAGAAAATATAAATGAGTTTCTAGACAATGGGCCTTTAATAAAACAATTTGATGTGATAACTATGTGGCATGTTTTGGAGCATGTTCCAAATTTGAATGAATATATTGAATTTTTAAAAAAATTACTCAAACCGAGTGGGGTACTTCTTATAGCGGTTCCCAATTTTAAAAGTTATGACGCAAATCATTACAATGAATGTTGGGCAGCCTATGATGTACCCAGACATCTTTCTCATTTTTCACAAAAATCTATTAAGTTACTTTTTGATAGGGTTGAAATGAAAGTGTCAAATATTCTACCCATGAAATTCGATGCTTATTATGTGAGTCTCTTATCTGAAAAATATAAATCAGGTTCACCAAATCCTTTTAAAGCTTTTTATCATGGATTTGTATCTAACCTAAAGGCAAAAAGAACAAATGAGTATTCTTCACTAATTTATATCATAAAATCAACGAATAGCGATTTAAAAGAAATTTAAGGCACTTTTTGGCCAGGGTTGGTCTATTTCTTTAGCTTAAATTAATTAATTGATTTAAAGCAGTTAATTTAAATCATGTCTCAATAGAATTAAACTATGGATCATGAAATAAGCATAAACATTCATTATTAGAGATATTTGTTAATTTTTTTTGAAAAATAATCATTTTCAAATGATTATTAATCTGGTTTTTATATTTTTGCCATCCAAATTAAAAAATAATGAAAATGAAAAATTTATTAATGGTTGTATCAATACTTTTTTTGATGGCCTCATGTAACCAAGTTAAGGTAGCCTACATTGATGTTGATGAAATACTAAAAGAGTATGAAGGAGCGAAAGAAGCTGAAAAAGAAATTCAGGCAGAATCGCAAAAAATGTCTGTGGAAATTGAACAAATGACCATGAGCTTTCAGGCAAAAGTTCAGGATTATCAAAAAACTTCAAGTACTTTGTCGGCTGATGCCAAACAAAAAAGAGAGCAGGAGTTAATGCAGGAACAGCAGCAAATTCAAAGGGGCCAGCAAATGGTTCAGCAGCAAATGCAAGCTTTAAGTCAGACTAAAATAAATGAACTTAATAAAGAGATTGAATCTTTTTTAGAGGATTATGCTCAATCAAAGGGCTATTCTTATATTCTCGGAACGTCTCAGCAAACAAAAGCTGTTATGTATGGTGAAGCCACACTTAATGTAACAGAGGATGTACTTGAATCTTTAAATGAAAATTTTGAATCTGAAGATTCAGAGAAGGAATCCATTGAGGAGACTACTGAAGGTAATTCTGAAGAACAATTGGAAGAAAAGCCCGAGTAACATTTATTAAAAATCATGAAATTATAAAAGCCCGAATTAAGTTTTGGGCTTTTTTTGTACCCAATACTTTAGCTTAATTATTTGTATGTATAATTTTATTGCGAATTAAACGTTATTAACACGCTGTGAATAACTATTTCTCTCCCGATTTTTATAAATTAAACAGCAATTTTAGCACTATCAAAACACACATTATCGAGAGATTAATACTGATTATCAATAACATATAAAATTATTACAATGAAAAAGGGTATCTTATTATTTTTGTTAATGACTGGCGTATTTTACGCTTCCGCCCAGTCTACAGGAAAATATCAAATAAAATTTTTGGAAGTCAATAAACAAAATTCTGATTATGGTGTAGCCATTTTAGATGATAATAAATTGGTTTTTACATCGGCCTATGAAAGAGCCAAATCAAAAAGAAGCCATAATCCAAGAAAGGATTTTTATGTAGGTGACATAAGTTCTAATGGTGAGATTACAAATGTTAAACCTATAGCCAAAAAGAACGATAATAAATTCAACGAATCCGGAGCGGCATATTCTGCAGACGGTAAAACAGTATACTTTAGTAGAAGTTTGTATACCAGTAAAAAAAGAAAACAGAAACTCGCCAAAAATAAAAGGCTGGATCTATATAAGGCATCTGTTAAATCTGATGGTAGTTGGATAGATATCAAAAAGCTACCTTTTAATGGTGATGAATTTACAACGGGTTATCCAGTTTTAAATAAAGACAATTCAAAATTATACTTTGTTTCTGACAGGTTGCCATCTTTAGGGGGAACCGATATTTTTGTTGTAAATATATCAAAGGATGGAAATTATGGTAAACCTAGAAATTTGGGTAAATATGTAAATACCATTGGAAATGAAACTACACCATTTATTACTGAAGACGATATATTATATTTTTCATCTGACGGTCATCCTGGTAAAGGAAAATTAGATGTATTTGCGGTAGAGGTTTTTGAAAGTGCTACTTCTGAAGTCTTTCAATTAGACTCCCCTATTAATAGCATCAATGATGATTTTGCATATATCATAAATAAGGATAAAAATTTGGGCTTTTTTACCTCTAATAGATTACAAGGTAAAGATTCCAATGATTTGTATGGATTTACTTTAGAAAAGGATTTAAAAAATGAAGATTGTTTTATTTCTGTTGAAGGTAAAGTAAAAGATCTCGATACCAAAGAAGTTATCTCAGGAGCAAATGTAGAATTGTTTGATTTGAAAGGCAGTCTACTGGAATCAATTTCAACATACAATGACGGTTCCTATAAATTTACGGTATCATGTGCTAAAGAATATAAAATTGTAGCATCTAATGATAACTATGTAACGGATGAAAAACATATTGAAATTTTAGAAGAAAATTATCATTCAACGTTACATACCAATTTAAACTTGAACAAAATTGAAGTGAAAAAAGAGGTCGTTAAAACATTACAACCTATTTATTATGATTTCGATGATGCTTCGATTAATGAAGTAGCCGCAAAAGAGATGGATAAGATTGTTGAAATAATGAATGACAACCCTGAATTGATTCTTGAAGCTTCAGCATTTACAGATTCAAGAGGTAGTAACGAATACAATAGAAAATTGTCACAGCGAAGAGCTAAATCTGCTATAGAATATATCGTTTCCAAAGGAATTGATAAGACAAGAGTTAAAGGTAAGGGATATGGCGAAGAGAAGTTAAGAAATCAATGTGTAAATGGTGTTAATTGTGATGAACACGATCATCAAATAAACAGACGAACGGAGTTTAATTTTGCCAACATTCAAGCCTATAGTTACACACCTAGTAATAAATATTCACCAAAGGCGAATAAAAGCAAAGATTATATTCCGGTTGCCAGAAGGAAATCGCATAACAAAACACTTGACGGATATAAGAAGGTTAGTAAAGAGAAGAGCGTGGTTGTATCCAAGGTAAAACAAAAACCTAAGGAAGAAGTCGTCAAACATTCTATAAAAGAAATAGAATCAACACCTATTAAATCTACTGTGACAGAAACGAAAACAGAAGTAAAGGAAGAAAAAGTAATTAAGGAAGACTCAATTAAAGTTGCTGTGACAGAAACCAAAACGGAAGTAGAGGAAGAAAAAGTGATTAAGGAAGACGCTAATAAAGTTATTTTGACAGAATCGAAATCAGTTCCAAAAGCTGAGGCGAAAACTGAAACTGCTAAAGAGAAAAAAGTTGAAACCGTAAAACAAAGAGAATCTAATATAGCTGAAAATTATATTGATGATCAGAAAGTACAGATTATAGAAAAATTAATCTTATTAGAAGGGAAATATGACAAAGTCATTGCAAATAATTCAAAGTTAGGAGATTCAGCAAAAGCAGGAAAGCAAAAGGTAACTGAGTTTAAGAAAACCGTTGAAGAATTGGAGGAGACTGGTTGGTCGAATATTATTAATTATAAAATAGAATTAAAAAGATTTAATAGATCCTATGAAAATCTGATAAGCAAGAATTATCAAAACACCGGTTCGATAACCATAGAAAATAATAAATCAAAAACCCAGGATAAAAAGGAGGAAATAAAGGAAGTTAAAACGGCTACAGCAAGTATAGAAAACAGAAAAAAGGGAAAGAACCTGAGAGTGAACAATGTTGAAGTTGTTGGCATCAAAATAAATTCTAAAGGCAATTATTCTCCAACCAATAATGCAGAGAATACAGATTTAATTAAAGTTAGTTTTAAAGTTAAACAAAACAAAAATGTGAGTCATGGTAATAAAAATGCTCATATAGTGATCCATAATTCTGAAGGAGAGATTACACAAGTAGCGGGTATTTTTATACTGAAAGACACGAATACAGAAAAAAAGTTTACAGATCACACTGTAATTGACTATGCTGAAAATGATGTACATGTTACTATGTATATAGAAAAAAAAGGCGAAAATTATTCAACAGGAGTTTTCCCTATTGAATTATTTTTGGAGGGTGAATTGGTGGCAAATTCTAATTTGAATTTAGAAAATTCTGAAATTGCATCCAATACTTATAGATAAGGATGAATTGATCATATAATAAAGATTGTAATTATGGCCCCGTTAATTTTAATTAACGGGGCTTGTGTTTTTAATGATCTATAAGTAGGAAACACAGGTAACAATTGGGGTTAAATGGTCAAAATAAAATTTACTAAACACAAATAACCATAAAATTTCTAATTCATTTTAATTATTAACTTTGAACCATAATTATTAATAATTCAAAAAATTAAAGTGAATAATCATTCTAAAGTGTTTATTAACCTGGCTATTTTCTTTTTTTCTGTACTTTCTTTTTCACAGATTGATTATAATGAACAATGGGAGGATTTTTATTCGTATAATAATGTAAATGATTTTGTTAAGGTTGATAACAAAATTTATGCGATAACGGATAACGCAAGTTTTATTTTTGACCTTAATACTAATGAAATACAAAAAATATCCTCAGTTCATGGTCTTTCAGGTAAGGAAACTTCAAGTATTTTTTATAGCAAATCAAACGGTAAATTCATTATTGGGTATAATTCAGGCCTCATTGAGATTATTGATGAAAAGGGCCAAATAACGATCGCAAATGACATTGAGCGACTGGATATTACCGGGCTGAAGCAAATAAATCATATTTCCGAGTTTGAAAATAATATATATTTATCCACCCCGTTTGGTATTGTACAATATGATATTAAGAATCTAAATTTTGGAGATACTTATTATATTAATGTAAACTCAAGTGCAGTTTTTGTGAATCAAACAGTTATTTTTCAAAATACCATTTTTGCTGTTACACAAAAAGGAATCTATTCTGCAGATATAAATAATCCTAATTTAATTGATTTTAACAATTGGACACAGCCACAAGGTGATTTTTTGGGTAATTTTGAATCTATTTCTGTTTTTGTAGATGATGTTTTTTGTTCTAGAGGAAATGGATTGTATAAAATTTTATCGCTAAATGTACTGCAGTTAATTACCAATTATGAGCCCATAGTTAATATGAAATCATCTGCTGAATATTTGACAATTTCAACAGAAAACAAAGCTTATGTGCTGGACACTTCACTAATCGAAATTTTTGTTGCTACTCAATCGGAAGATTATAATTTTAGCTTAAACGCAGCCTTTTCGGATAGACAAAATATTTTTTTAGCCACGACTAAATACGGTATATTGCAAAATAACCTCATAAATATTGACTATGAAGAAATTCACCCGAATGGTCCAATGTCAAATCAAGTTTTTTCAATTACAGCACAAAATAATAACCTTTGGGTGGTTTATGGAGGGTATGATGCTTCATTCACGCCTCAATCAAATAGATTAGGATATACTCATTTTAATGGTTTATTAGCTGAAAATGAACAATGGATTAATACACCTTATGATTCACAATTTCCAGCTTTAGATTTGGCACATATTACTCTGGATCCTTATGAAGAAAATAAAGCATATATTAGTTCATGGAATAGTGGGATTTTAGTCGTTGAAAATGACGAAAATGTCATTTTATTAGACAATACAAATAGTGGGTTAGAAGCTTTAGATTTTCCTGGAGATCCAAATTATATCAGTATAAGAATAAATGGATCTGCATTTGACAATGTTGGTAATTTCTGGGTTGCCAATGCTTGGGTTTCAAATCGCCTTAAAAAAATGGATTCAAATGGAAACTGGAGCGACTTTGACCTAAGCCCAATAATAACAAACCCCGCCTTTGGATTGACGGAATTAGTAATTGATAAATCTTCGAATGTATGGATTGGATCCCGTAGAAATGGGGCTTTAGTACACAACGAATCCGGAGATCGAAAACGAGCCCTAACTACAGAAGCTACGAAGGGATCATTACCTGATTTAAATGTTAGAACACTTATTGTTGATAGAAATAATAGAATCTGGTTGGGTACTCAAAAGGGCCTGGTAGTTTTTTCGGATGTAGAAAATTTATTTGAAGCCGAAATTTATGACGCTGAACCCGTAATTATTGAAGATGATGGTGTTCCCAAAAAATTATTAGGAGATCAGCCTATTAACTCAATAGCAATTGATGGTGCTGAAAATAAATGGTTTGGAACAGATACAGGTGGCGTAATTGGTACCAATCCATCGGGAAGCGAAACACTTTTTAATTTTAATAAAGACAATTCTCCCTTACCATCAAACAGAATCTTAAAAATTCAGATAGATAATAGTAACGGTAAGGTATATTTTGCTACCGATAAAGGTATTGTTGCCTTTAAGAATGACGTTGTTCCATTTGGGGAAGCCTTAGATCAGGTTTATGCATATCCAAATCCTGTAAAAAAGGAACATGAATTTGTAACCATAGATGGTAGATATGGAAATCATCTGCCAAAAGGAACAAATGTTAAAATTTTAGATATAGCGGGTAGATTGGTTCATGAAACCAATATAGATATTGGTCAGGGAGTTAAAGGGGGTAAGGTAATTTGGAACAAAACCAATTTAGCAGGTCATAAAGTTGCTTCAGGAATTTATATTGTTCTTTTAACAAGTCCGGATAAATCTGAAACTTCTTCAACTAAAATTGCGATTATAAATTAATATGGTGATAAAAACAAAAGCCATTGTCCTAACTTCTCTAAAATATGGAGAATCAGACTTAATAGTCAAGAGCATGACTCAAGAGGGAACGAAAACATACCTATTGAAACGATTATTAAAATCTCAGAGCAAAAAAGGCTCTCCATCAAGAGCAAAACTTAATATTTCATATTTCCAGCCTCTCACCCAACTCAATATATTAGCAAATCATAACAATAAAGGAAATTTAAATAGTATCAAAGAAGCGAGTATTTCATATTTATACCAAACTATCTCCACTGATATTTATAAACAAGCAATAGCTTTTTTTTTGGCAGAAACATTAGCCAATTGTTTGATTGAAGAAGAATCGAATCCGCAATTATTTCAATATATTGAAGCCTCTTTTATTTGGCTAGATACGCATGGACAAACTTCAAATTTTCATTTACTTTTTTTGTTGAATCTTACAAAATATTTAGGTTTTTATCCTGAAATTGGAAATAAGAACTACTCATATTTTGATTTAAGAGAGGGCTATTTCACTGAGAGTAAGCCACAAATTGACTTTATTTATGGAGAAAAATTAAAATTATTTAAATCACTTATCGGCATAAATTTTGATGTAATAGGAAGGTTACAATTGAATTCAAAAAGCAGAAACAGATTATTGAATATTCTGCTTGAATATTACCAATTACATTTATCGGGATTTAGAATACCAAAATCATTGAAAGTTTTAAAAGAGGTTTTTGATTAGTATGAAACGAACATGTTTATTTTTTATCCTATTTATAGGATCAGTTTGTTACGCTCAGAAATGTATTGTTCTAGATAATGATTCAGAATTCACAATTCAAAATGTACAGGTTAGTAATGAAGATAAAAGTAAAAATGTTATTTCTAATGAACAAGGTATTCTTGATTTAAGCATTTTTTCGGAAATGGAATTATTAACATTTACACACGTTAGTTATGTTGATTTAGAATTATTAAAACATAAAATCCAAAGAGATAATACCATCATTTATTTGCAATTTAAATCAGAATTGTTGGATGAAGTGTTTCTATCAGCCTCTAAGGGTAGAGAAAAGACAAATAGAATACCAGAACAAATAGCAATTTATTCAAATAAAGAAATTCAAAATTCTTCGTCTCAAACTTCGGCAGATATGCTTGAAAATATTCCGGGTATAAGTGTTCAGAAAACTCAATTTGGAGGGGGAAGTCCTATACTTAGAGGAATGGAAGCCAATAGAATTTTATT
>JAUXGV010000176.1 GCA_030621915.1 Flavobacteriaceae bacterium | reverse complement strand
GACCTTTAGAGTCAAAAAACTTTCAAATAAACCAATTGATGTGCTAAAATATTATTATGAAACGAACATGTTAAAAGTTTATCAATCAAGGAAATGGTTAATAGCAAACCTGCCTGAGGTAGGCAGACAGAATATGACCTTTAAAAACAATAAAAATAAACACATGAAAAAGCTATTTGTCTTACCCATTTTATTACTATTACTTGCCTCCTGTTCATCGGAAAATGAAGATGATATTCCTGTTGATAAAGTCACTTATACTGAAACAATTAAGGCGATAATTGACAATAGCTGTTTAAACTGTCATGTAAATCCACCAGTTAATGGGGCTTCAATGTCACTGATAACTTTTCAAAATGTTAGAGATGCTGTATTAAATAGAGGCTTAATTGATAAAGTTGAAAGTGGGGCTATGCCACCCATTGGTGATTTTCTAACTACTGCTCAAGTTCAAACTATAAAAGATTGGCAGTCCGGTGGATTCCAACAATAATTTTTTTACGCATCGATCTCAACAATTGACAACTTCTAATCAATTTATGAAAAATTATTGAAGTATTTAAAAAAATCAAAAGCGATTATCTAAAAAACAACAAACAAATTTTAAATAATGATGGTTACGCTTAGTTTGATTTATTGTGGATGTTTTATTGTAATTAAGGCAAATTATACTAAACTATTTTCTTTGACGTTTTTGTAAAGTGTGTAAACTCCCCAGTTTAACTAAATAATTCATTTTGAAAATTACAGGTATGGGAGCATCAATCAAAAAATCACTTCAAAAGATACTTTTTTTTCTAATATTTATAGTATCTCATATTTCTCAAAGTCAATTTCATAATGGATTGGAACTTGGATTAAATATAACCAATCCGAATTTTATGATTGCTGAATCAGTTGAACCGAGTAGTGGTTTTGGCTTTTCTCTGGGTTATGTAGGAGAACGCGATTTATCTGACAACTTATATATTCGATTGGGAATTAATTATACTCGGCGAGAATTTAATACCATCAGCAGAAGGGGAATCAATACTTCTGAAGAAGAATGGGGAATTGATGTGTTTGAAGTACCGATTAATTTAGGATACTATTTGAATTGGAACAATAGAAATTTTCAATTCTTTCTTGATGCAGGAATAAATTTAGAATACAATGGCAGGGTCTTTATTAAAAATGATGAAGAAACAATACTATTAGATATTGGTAGTGATGCAGAAATAAAGCGAATAACTTTTGGTGCCAATGCTGGTGTTGGGATTTTATTTAAAAAAAGAATTAAGGTTCGACTCAATTATTATAATGGCTTGGGTGATATTGCTAATACCGAAGAAGGAATCTGGAAAAATAGAACTTTAGGACTTTCTCTAAACTATTTTTTTAAAGAAAAGTTGGAAGAGTAGCGCTTAGATATACCTTCTTTTTGTGAAAGTTAAACTTAAAATAGAATTATATTTTGGATTTTCTTCAAATTGAAAAAATACATTCGGTTTATACGATAAGCTACTATTTAACGTTATTATTAACTTAAAAAGGTAAATATATGATTATTAATTACTTGTCGTGTAATACCTCCCCGTTAACAGTTTTTAACCCAAGTAGCGCCAACCCTTGGGATGCAATAAAGGTTAGGCATTTGCACAACCGATTGGGATTTGGAATTGAATCTTCACTTCTACCCAATGCGTTGAGTAAAAGTCCTGACGTTTATGTTGATGAACTTATCAATGCTGCCATTAATTTGCCAGCTACTTTAGCACCAGCCTGGGCACATTTGGATTCCGCTGATTATGCTGCCAATGGATTTATTTATAGTGAAGACCAGAATGATCAATATATAGAGGATACACAATATATTTTTATTAAAGAGTTTGTAGAGAATGGAGTACGAAGTAGATTGACCCTTTTTTGGCACAATCTATTGGTTACTAGGGCAAATGAATATGGGTTTGCAGGATATGCATTTAGATATTTTCTTGCAATTGAAAGGAATAGTTTCGGTAATTTTAAATCTTTTATTAGTGAAATAGGCTTGGACGAGGCTATGTTAAAATTCCTGAACGGATTTGATAATACTGCCGGTAGCCCAAACGAGAATTATGCAAGAGAATTGTATGAGCTGTTTACACTTGGTGAAGGTAATGGATATACGGAGGAGGATATTGTGGAAACTGCAAGAGCCTTAACAGGATATACTGAATATACAAATGGAGATGATTCAAGAATAATTTTTAATGAATTGACTTTTGACACAGACGATAAAACCATTTTTGGACAAACCGGAAATTGGGGTTATAATGATGTTGTCAATATTTTATTTGAACAGAAATCAACTTTGATAGCACGTTATATTTGCGAGAAGATCTATATGAATTTTGTAAGTCCTGAGATTGATGACCAAATCCATTTGCTTATTATCAATCCGCTTGCAGATATTTTTATTGCCAGTAATTTTGAAATAGCACCCGTACTTAGAACCTTATTTAAAAGCGAACATTTTTTTGATGAAAAAGCCAGGAGTGTAATTATTAAAAGCCCCATTGACCTTATCATACAATTCATAAATACCACAGGATTTGATTTTGGTGCATATGACATAAATAAGGAGTCAATTAAAAATATCTCAAGGCTTTTTGGGCAAGATATATTAAACCCTCCAACGGTGTTTGGATGGCCAGGCGATAGAGACTGGTTAAATTCGGGAACCATTACATTTAGAGGAGCCTTTTTATGTAAAGATGTATTGTATTGGGCATGGGAGCAAAATGAAGAACAGTTTAGACAGTTTGCTATCGATATATCAGGAAATAGTAACGAGGCTGAAATTGTAGCCAAAGATATTTTTGAGGCTTTAATGACTGAAGTACCTTATACCCTTGATGATTTTGAATCTGGTATAGATATTTTTAAAAGTAGGGTACCCTCCAATTATTTTGACACAAACACATGGACACTAAACTTTGAAGTAGTACCGCTTCAAGTACGTGACCTCATTGAATATATAGTTTCCCTGCCAGATTATCAACTTAAATAGACACCTATGTGTACGGAAAAAGACTTACTAATAAATTGTAACACCAAGGATCATGAGAAATGGAATAGACGTTCATTCCTACAGACTTTAGGTCTGGGTGGGGCTGGAGCTACTTTAATGATGAACGGAATTCCAATGGCTTTTGGGCAATCAACACCGTTATCTACTGCCTTGGGCAATTCTGATTCTGGTAGGGTTTTGTTGATTGTAAGATTGCAAGGTGGTAATGATGGCTTAAATACCATTGTACCTATTAATAATTATGATCTATATGCCAATGCCAGACCAACCTTAAAGCACGAAATGGCAGATATACATAAGCTTTCTAATGAATTTGGTGTACCAAAATATTTACAACCAACAATAGAACCCATATGGGAAGGAGGCTGTATGAAAGTAGTTCATGGCACAGGTTATGAAAATCAGAATTTATCCCATTTTACAGGTACCGACAATCTGTCAAAAGGTACTGACGATGAAATGGTAGAGACGGGTGTATATGGACGATACTTTGAAAGTATTTATCCTGATTTTTTATTGAATTTACCTGAGGCTCCACCAGCTGTTCAAATAGGTGGTGTAGGCGATATTATATTTACAGGTACTGAAAGTAATTTCGCATTTACTATTGCTAATACCAGACAATTGGAACGAATCGCTTCAGATGGAACCTTATTTAATGTAGCTGATGTACCTGATTGTACCAAAGGTTCACAATTAAAATTTGTACGTGGAGTATTGAATACTACATTGAAATATTCAAAAGTAATTAAAGAAACAGCCGCTACACAAACAAATACAATTGAGTTTCCTGACACGAATTTAGGTAGTGCCTTGTCTATTATATCCAAAACCATTAAAGGCGGGATGGGTACTTGTGTGTATATGGTAAATCTTAACGGATTTGATACACATGCCAATCAGCCTGAAAAACATCAGGAACTATTGACAAATATCACAGAATCCATTATGGCATTCTATCGCGATCTAGAACCAAGTGGAAGAGACCGCGATGTATTAACTATGACGATGTCAGAATTTGGAAGAAGAGTAAAGGAGAATGGATCAAATGGAACTGATCATGGTACGGCCGCACCCATGTTACTTTTTGGCCCATCATTGAATGGCAGTGGATTTATAGGAGAGCATCCTAGTTTATCTGATTTAAACAGAGGAAATCTGAAGTATACTCAAGATTTTATCAATGTTTATGGCACTATCATGCAAGAATGGTTGTGTATTGATTCAAATATAATAAACCAATCAATACCAAGGCCATATACTTCAATAGACTTAGGTTTTAATTGTTCAAGTACGGTAACTAACCATGATTATATCGTTAGAGAGAAATTTGAACATATACCAATTTATGATGATAAAAGGGTCTCAATTAGAATTAATAATAATTTTCAAGAGAGCTATAAAATATCTCTTTATAATATATTAGGACAGCAAGTTGGTGTTTTATACGATGATACCATAGAGTCAGGCCAACATGATATTAGTATTTCCGATCATTTTCCTCAATTAAAAGCAGGTGTCTATGTTTACAATATAAATAAGAACAATAGAAACTATAGTAAAAAGATAATTATTAGCGGATAATCTTATTTAATAAAGACACTATCCCGTAAAGTGTCATTAATTGATAATCTCTGGAGATTATTCATTTTCTTCTTCACTCTATAAAAGTATTTTTGGGTAAATATTGCTATACTTTTTTATAATATTCAATTTCATTTCCTGCTTTAATACTGACTTTATTTAACAAATCGAATCTTTCAGTTTCAGAATATTTTACAAAGTTTTTAGCCAGTTTTATTTTTTCTTCAATAAATTCAACTTTTTCTGCTCCGGTTATCAATACGCTAACAGGTAGTGACCATACAAAATCAAGGGCCTCTTTGATAGAAATATAGTTTGGAATGATTGGGTCCTCTGATTTCCATTGGGTTTTTTCCTGCATTCTTTTTTCTTTAAAAAATCGACCATCTGATAAAGATTTCATCGCTAAAACTCCAAGATTTCTATCCAATGCAATTGGTAAAAC
The DNA here is from genome assembly GCA_030621915.1 of Flavobacteriaceae bacterium. Taxonomy (GTDB): domain Bacteria; phylum Bacteroidota; class Bacteroidia; order Flavobacteriales; family Flavobacteriaceae; genus Lutimonas. The sequence continues at coordinate 923 of JAUXGV010000176.1, read as the reverse complement.
ATTCTCAATAAAACTATGAAAATTCAAATCGATAGCGTTAACAGGCATCTGAACTGTCTCAAAAATATCATGATCCTTAGTTTTTTCAAGCATTCTTTTATGAGCAAAAGGATTCTGATGACCCGTAAATCCTATATGTTTGACCTTTCCTTCTGCTTTCGCCTTTTCAAAAACCTCCAATACCTCATTTTCAATACGGTTGTCAACATCTTTTGGAGTTCTAAGTGAATGTACCTGCCAAAGATCTATATAATCACATTTCATTCTTTTTAGAGTTCCTTCCAAGTGCTTAAGGGCAGTAGTGCCATCAGAGGCAGTGGATTTACTCATAATAAAAACATCATCTCTGTATTTAGGCACAAGGTATTTACCATAACGTATTTCACTTCCTCCGTTATCATAGGATTCTGCTGTGTCAAAAAAACGTATTCCGCCTTCTATAGCTTTTTCTATCACTTTCTGGGCTTCTAATTCTGTAGTCCAGCCAATGTGAAAACCACCAAGTCCTAACATGGTCACTTTTTCACCTGTCTTACCAAGTAAGCGTAAGGGAAGAAGATCTCCCCATCTATCTCTATTAGTATTCGCAAAACTATTTACAGGAATCATTAAAGAACCGGTAATCATTGCTAATTGTCTGAGAAAATTGCGTCTTTCATTCATTGGTTTTCTATATTAAGTTATAATTTCAAGGGAATCTTACATAATTTTAAGATATATAATCTATGTAAAATTAGTAATTAAATAGATAGAATAAAGAAATATCAATCTGGGTTTTTACTGTTTGAAACCACCTCTATTCTTTAACATCATTCTGTATATGGCACTTTTTGATATGATTATAATTCAGTGTCACAAAAAATACTGGTTAAAATACTGACTCTTTTGTCACACAAAACCTACTTATTGATATATTGTGAAAC
>JAUXGV010000178.1 GCA_030621915.1 Flavobacteriaceae bacterium | reverse complement strand
TTTAATCCTCCTTCTCCGCCTCAGGCGGATTCGGCGGACGAGAAGATATGGTTTAATTCTCCGCCAAAGGCGGATCGGAAAATCAGGATGTTTGCATAGCAAACTCAATTTAATACCTCGTATGCCTGTCTGACGGCAGTCAGGCTTGCATCGAGGTAGTTTATTAAAAAATAAAGTTAAATTTGTAAAAAATAAATATTATGGCTAGTGTAAAAGGTTTGAAAAAGAATATCAATGACGTCTTATCAGATATTATTGAGGAGTGTTATTTATGTCAGTTGAATGGTGATGATAAAACAAATGCAAAAGCGGAAAAAGTGATTGATGAGGCTATTACAACTTTTGATGATTTAATTGTAAAATTGAATCAAATTAATGTTGATAGCAAAAAGAAACATTTTAATTCCATTCGTAAGGATTTACAGTCAAAAGCTGAAAAATTAATGGATAAAGTAGGAAAATTATAATTTGAATTGGATTTAGTTGAAATTATTTTTCAACATTCCTTGTATTTTAATTTTTTTTTTGTATAATAGGGGTGGAGTTTAAAAACATTCAATATAATTAATACTTTAGATTTTATGGCAAGAGCGATTTATGATTACACCAAAACCATCCTTAAAAAAGTAAGTTTTGATACCGATTTATTTGTTAAAGAATTGGAAAAAGCTGTGAAAAGATTATTACCCTTTGAAATTGAAGAATTGAGATTATGGTTACTCGAATTTACAATGAATAAACCGGAACTCTATGTTGGTTTATCTGTTTTAAGAATAAAATGAGGCTGTTATACAGCCTTTTTTTTGTTTAAGGGGCTAATAATCTTTACATCATGAAATGAGATGGCACCCCTAATAACTCCGTCAATGGTACTTTTAAGAGCTTCTAACAATTGAATTTTCAATTGTGATTTATGATAAATTAAACTTACTTCCCGTGCTGGAACCGTATTATTGAATTCTTTTAAAAGCTTTTTATCAGCATCATTCAAATCCAAAGTATGCAAATAAGGTAATAAGGTCATTCCTAACCCTTCTTTCGATAACTTAACCAAAGTGTGAATACTGCCACTTTCTAATTGAAAATGGTTTATATCAGGGTTTTTAGTTGCTCGACATAAATTCAATACACTATTTTTAAAACAATGACCGTCCTCTAATAATAATATGTCCGCAATATCTAAATCTTCTTCTGTGATAAATTCGCTTTTAAATAAACGGTGATTTGACGATACAAATCCAACAAAGGGTTCGTAATATAATGGTCGCTCTTTAATGGCTTCATTTTCTAACGGGGTAGCTGCAATTCCAGCATCCAAATGTCCTTCACTTAATTTTTTCACAATCTCTTCAGTAGTTAATTCTTCAATAATTAAATGAACTTTTGGATACTTTTTTAAAAAGGATTTTAAAAAAAATGGTAGCAGAGTTGGCATGATTGTAGGAATTATTCCAAGTTTAAACTCCCCACCAATAAATCCTTTTTGTTGGTCAACTATATCATTGATACGATTACTTTCATTAACTATAGTTTTGGCTTGTTCAATTATTTTATGACCAATGGGTGTTAGTTCAATGGGTTTCTTTTTTCTATTGAAAATTTGAACATCCAGTTCATCTTCAAGTTTTTGAATTTGCATAGATAATGTAGGCTGCGTTACAAAACTTTTATTAGCAGCAACGGTAAAATTTTTATATTCAGCAACAGCAAGAAGGTATTTTAATTGGGTAATGGTCATAGTATAAATTATTTTGATAAAGATATTAAAACTATCAATGAAAATTATAGTACATCACTTACTTTTTTTAGGATATTTGTATATAATTTTAAATATCAAACTATGAATGCAACGATCATTGGATTGGATAAAAGTAAAAGTAAAGAATTGGTCATAAATTTAAATAATTTATTGGCTAACTACCAGGTTTACTACCAAAATGTAAGAGGTTTACATTGGAATATCAAAGGAAAAAATTTCTTTGAACTTCATGTTAAATTTGAAGAAATTTACACAGATTCTCAGGAAAAAGTGGATATGATTGCTGAACGAATTTTAACATTAGGGGGTAATCCTATTCATACTTTTAATGAATATATTAATTTATCTAATGTCCCTGTTGGGAAGGATATTTCGCAAGATACTGAAGCTGTTGAATTGATAGTTGGATCTTTATCAGCGTTGTTAAAGATTGAAAGAGTGATTTTAAATCAATCAGATGAAGCGGGTGATGAAGGTACTAATTCAATGATGAGTGACTTTATTTCAGAACAGGAAAAAACAACATGGATGATGAGGGCTTGGTTGTCTTAGAAATTAAGAATTAGCAGTTTTTATTTTAAAAACTGCTAATTTTTTAATATACATCCCAGAATTGTCTTTTTTTATTCAATTCGTTTTCTCTTTTTTGATACTCGGAAAGTTTGGTTACTTTCAAAAAAGATTTATGTTGTTCAATGGCAAATTCAAGTTTCCGAACAATTTCTTTTACATCATCATTTTCATAGTCAATTTCAAGTGGTTTTTTAATCACCATAGATTGTAAAATCCCTCTTTTTTTGATCAATAAACCTTTTTTGTCAAATGATCTTCTAAACCCGTCTATAACAATAGGAATAATAATAGGTCTGTTTTTCTGAATGATATGTGCAGTACCCCTTCTAATAGGCTTAAAAGGAGTGGTAGTACCTTGTGGAAAAGTAATCACCCAACCATCTTCTAATGCCCTTGTAATATTAGAAATATCAGACATTTTTACCTGTTTTTTGACGTCCTTTCCCCTTTCCCTCCATGTTCTTTCAATAGAAATTGAACCTCCATATTCCATAATTTTAGGAAGAATACCAGAGCGCATAGTCTCTTTGGCTGCTACATAGTATATATTCATTTTCGGCCGCCATAAATATCCAATATCTTTAATGTTATCAACTCTTCCGCTAAGAGAAGCATTAAAAACATGAATCATAGCCACAACATCAGCAAAATAGGTCTGATGATTAGAAACAAATAAAACATTGTTATGAGGTAAGTCACGAATAATTTCTGAGCCTTCAATATGAAGTTCATTAAAACCTCGATATCTTCTGTGTGAAAACAATCCCACCATTTGAAATAAAGTTTTTTTCAGGAATAAATTTTTCCCGAAAATATCTTGTTTAAATAGACCCATATTAAAATATTTTGGATGACAAACTTAAATAATTTAATGCTTATTTTACTTTTAGTAAGTCCTTAATTTCACTTAACATCATCGCTGTTGCTCCCCAAACAGTATAACCATTTAATTTATAGCATGGTACGTTTATTTTTTCCATATAACTGGTGGTTAATTTTTTTGAGGTTACTAAATTTTCACTTAGTAAATCTAATAATTTTACTTCAATAATTTTTTCAACTTCATTATTAAATTTAAAAATAGGAGTATATTGTAATACACCAACATAGGGACTAACTAAAAAATTACTCGGAGGAATAAATGTTTCAGACATTTCTTTTATAATTTTTATATCTTCACTTTTAACACCCACTTCCTCAAAAGTTTCACGCAAAGCTGTTTTCTTTAAATCACCATCAAACTCTTCGTATTTCCCACCAGGAAAACTGACCTGTCTTGCATGAATACCCTTGTAATTAGGCCTTAGAATTAATAAAAAACATGTTTCATTATTTTTATTAGGATAAAAAAGAGCTAAAACCGCAGCTTTCTTAGGTTGTTGTTTATCAATATGAAACTGACTGAATATTTTTCTTTCTTTTGGAGCCATTTTAAACTGTGAGTTCAACCCTCCTAATTTAGCCGATTCAATTTCTGAAATTAATGTTAAAAACGATTTAAATTCCATATAAAATTTTAATTTTACCAAGTTCAAATTTACAAATTATTCGTGAAATCCTGAACTTGATGAATCTATATATTTCGATGAAAAGATTATATTGCACCTATTATTGAAGCATTTAAAATTTACAAAAAGTATCCAGGATTAATCCAAACGGAAATATAAATGACATTGAAAATAAATTATAATTTATCAAATTTGGTAAGTAAATCTATTTATGTCGTCTTAACTTTAAATTAAACAAAATTGATGAATATAGGAATTGTATGTTACCCTACCTATGGTGGAAGTGGTGTAGTTGCTACTGAATTGGGTATGGCATTGGCAAATAAAGGGCATCAGGTTCATTTTGTAACTTCACATCAACCGGTGAGATTGAATTTTTTAAATCCAAACTTGCACTTTCATGAAGTTTTTATTGAAGATTATCCCTTATTTCATTTTCAACCGTATGAATTGGCTCTATCAAGTAAATTGGTTGAAGTTGTGGAGAAATATAATATTGATCTATTACATGTTCATTATGCTATACCACATGCCTATGCAGCCTATATGGCCAAGCAAATGTTAAAACAAAAAGGATTTGATATCCCATTTGTAACTACCTTACATGGTACGGACATAACTTTAGTTGGAAGCCATCCGGTGTATAAAACAGCGGTAGAGTTCAGTATCAATAATTCTGATGCAGTAACCGCAGTTTCTGATAGTTTACGTAGAGATACCATGAGATTATTTGACATTTCTAAAAAAATTGAAGTAATCTATAATTTTATTGATTTTGAAAAACTTAAAAATTGGAATGATGAAGATTGTTCAAGAATAAATCTGGCAAAATCTGATGAAAAAATTATTACTCATGTTAGTAATTTTCGACCTGTAAAAAAAGTGTTGGATGTAATTTATATATTTAATAATATTCAGAAAAAAATTTCTTCTAAATTAATTATGGTGGGCGATGGTCCTGAGCGAGAAAAAGCTGAATCACTCGCCAGAGAATTAGGTATAAAGAATAAGATTATATTTATGGGTAAGAGCGATGAGGTTCGAGAGATATTATTTATGTCTGATCTGTTTCTTTTACCTTCTGAAACTGAAAGTTTCGGATTGGCTGCATTGGAGGCTATGGCTGCAAAAACACCGGTGATTTCTACAAATACCGGTGGAATACCTGAAGTTAATATTCATGGAAAAACCGGATTATTATCCAATGTGGGTGATGTTGATAATATGTCTGAAAATGCGTTAAAAATATTGGAAAATGAAGAAATATTAAACTCATTTAAAGAAGGAGCCTATTCCGTTGCACAAGAATTTTCAATAGAATCCATTTTACCCAAATACGAAGAAATGTATCGAAGGATAAAAGCAAATTGTTGTTAAGATCAATTTATATATTTGAAAGTCACCATACTTATTAGCGGGTATTGTGTATTGAATCATCTGTAAAAAAATATTACTTCGTCATTTTTTAAGATTTACTGTGGTGATAATAGAACTTGTTTAGCAAATGTTTTGATCAGGGTTTAGCACTCACTAATTAGTTCCTATTCACAATTTAGGTAAATCATTGTTGCAGAAATTATTATATTTGAAGATATTTAAACAGGACAAAATTGAAACGTAAAATATTATGGATTCTTTTAATTGTATTCATTGCAATACAATTTATTCCTGTAGAATTAAATCAATCAGAATCTTTTTCAAAAGAAAATTTTATAGTATCTACCGATGCCCCTGATAACATTGCATCAATACTTAAAAAATCTTGCTATGATTGTCATTCAAATCATACGAAATATCCGTGGTATGATAAAATTGCTCCAATTTCTTGGTGGGTTTCGGGTCATATTAATCATGCAAAAGAAGAATTGAACTTCGAAGAGTGGGCAACATATTCATTAAAAAGAAAAAAGCATAAGCTAGAGGAAATTGTTAAAAAAACAGAAGAAGGTCATATGCCTCTAAAAAGCTATCTATGGATGCATGGTGATGCCAAATTATCCGAAAATCAAATAAGTGAATTAAAAATGTTTATTTCAACTATTGAATAGCGTATTATGATTAATTAAAAATAATATAAATTTAAAGCAATGCAAAGAATTAAATTTGAAGTTGTAAT
>JAUXGV010000181.1 GCA_030621915.1 Flavobacteriaceae bacterium | reverse complement strand
AATGAATAAATTAATTTATATTTTTAATAATCCGGATATCTTTACACCCAAAAATAACAAATTTAAAACTTCCTATTTTCTTTTAAAAAAAATGTAAATTTGCGCTTTAATTTGTATTTGAAAATGAAGGATAAAATTAATGAGTTGCTTGGAAAAGTAAATGAATTTGAAACCAAGTCGGCTGAGAAAATTGAGAATTTTCGAATTGAATATCTTGGAAGTAAAGGAATATTAAAACAACTTTTTTCAGAATTCAAAAATGTTGATCCAACTCTAAAAAAAGAAATTGGACAGGCATTAAATAGTTTAAGAAATTCAGCAACAGAGAAAATTGAGGCATTAAAATCATCAGCAGAAAACTCTGATACTGCAAAAAGTAGTTTGGACGACCTAACCCGTCCTGCTACTCCCATAGAATTAGGTTCAAGACATCCCATTTCTATTGTAAAAAATAAAATTATTGATGTTTTTTCCAGAATTGGATTTACGGTTTCAGAAGGACCAGAAATTGAAGATGACTGGCATAATTTTACTGCACTAAATTTACCGGAATATCATCCGGCAAGAGACATGCAGGACACCTTTTTTATTGAAAAAGAACCGGATATATTATTGCGAACGCATACCTCATCAGTTCAGGTACGATATATGGAAAACAACAAACCTCCTATTAGAACTATTTCTCCTGGAAGGGTGTTTAGAAATGAGGATATTTCAGCACGTGCTCATTGTATTTTCCATCAGGTAGAGGGATTATATATTGATACCGATGTTTCTTTTGCCGATTTAAAACAAACTTTATTATATTTTACGAAGGAGATGTTCGGTAAATCTAAAATTAGATTGCGCCCTTCTTATTTCCCATTTACAGAACCTAGTGCTGAAGTAGATATTTATTGGGGCCTAGAAACTGAAATTGATCATAAAATTACAAAAGGAACTGGCTGGCTGGAAATAATGGGCTGTGGTATGGTGGATCCGAATGTACTAAAAAATGCAAAAATTGATCCTGAAAAATATAGTGGTTTCGCTTTTGGCATGGGTATAGAAAGAATAGCCATGCTTCTTTATCAAATTCCAGATATTAGAATGTTTTACGAAAATGATGTTCGGTTTTTAGAACAATTTAAGTCGGTGATATAATGTATAAAGAAATGAAAAAATTGAATCAGTTTCTTTTAACAAAAGGATATCACAGTATAAAATTAAAAAGAACAGTTACCAATCATTTCGAGCTAAAAGTAAAAATTAATAATATTAAAGGTCGATTTATATTGGACACAGGTGCCTCCAATTCATGTGTTGGGTTTGAAGAGATTGAAACTTTTAAATTAAAGTCTGAAGAATCTGAGCACAAAGCAAGTGGGGCCGGAACCACTGAAATTGAAACCTTAATTTCGAAAAAAAATAAATTGAAAATTGGAGACTTTAAATTAAAAAATACTTCTCTAATTTTAATTGATTTAAAACATATTAATAAGGCTTTGATCAAACAAAAAGCCAAACCTGTTCAGGGAATTATTGGTGCTGACATTTTACATAAAGGAAAGGCCATCATCGATTATAAAAAAAAGGAATTGTATTTAAAATCTAAATAACTTAAGCCAGATGGAGAAATCAGAAAATCGATATAATTTACGAGGCGTTTCGGCACAAAAAGAAGATGTTCACAATGCTATCAAGAATATTGACAAAGGGTTATTCCCAAAATCATTTTGTAAAATTATTCCCGATTTCCTCACAAATGATGAAGATTATTGCATCATCATGCATGCCGATGGTGCCGGGACGAAATCTTCGCTAGCTTATATGTACTGGAAAGAAACTGGAGATTTATCAGTTTGGAAAGGTATCGCACAAGATGCACTAATCATGAATATTGATGATCTATTGTGTGTTGGAGCTACCGATAATATTTTATTATCCTCAACCATAGGTAGAAATAAAAATTTAATTCCTGGTGAGGTTCTATCAGCAATTATTAATGGAAGTGAAGAGTTATTAAAAGATTTGAAGGGTTATGGAGTAACCATCCATTCAACAGGAGGAGAAACAGCTGATGTAGGTGATTTGGTTCGAACGATCATAGTGGATTCCACCGTTACAGCGAGAATGAAAAGAATTGATGTGATTGACAATGCCAATATTAAGGCAGGTGATGTGATTGTAGGGCTGGAGTCATTCGGTCAAGCAACTTATGAAAAAGAGTACAATGGCGGTATGGGAAGTAATGGATTGACCAGTGCTCGTCATGATGTATTTGAAAAATATCTCGCCGAAAAGTATCCGGAAAGTTTTGACCCTTCAGTTCCTGAAAATTTGGTTTATTCTGGTAATTTAAAATTAACTGATGCCGTAGCTGATGTAAATATAGATGCCGGAAAATTGGTTCTTTCACCTACAAGAACCTATGCTCCAATCATTAAAAAAATATTGGACGATCACCGATCAAAAATTCATGGTATGGTACATTGTAGTGGTGGAGCCCAAACTAAAATCTTGCATTTTGTTGACAATTTACACATTGTAAAAGATAATTTATTTGAAGTTCCTCCATTATTTAAGATGATTCAGGAACAATCAAATACAACTTGGAGAGAGATGTATCAGGTTTTTAATTGTGGGCATAGAATGGAATTGTATGTCCCTCCGGAAATTGCTGATGATATCATAAATATTTCAAAATCATTTGGCGTAAATGCTCAAATTGTCGGGCGGGTGGAAGCTTCTTCAGAAAAAAAGTTGACCATTCAAAGTGAATATGGTGAGTTTATTTATTAATAAGATTTTCATCTGATTCAAATTGTTGTAACAATTCTATTACTTTAGCCACTAATTAATTGAAATCAACATTAACCCACATGATTAAACATTTTATATCATTAGAATGGAAGCAATATTTTCGCTCACCTTATTGGCAAACAAGTATTGGATTAAAAATAGTAATGGGCATTTTTGCTATTTTTTTTATTTTAATGTTTCTAGGAATAGGTCTAGGTTTATTCTCGATTTTAAAAGAACAATTCCCAAATAAAGACCCTTTTATCATTGTTAATGGAGTGATTTTTTATTGGATTTTAGGAGACATAATGATGCGTTTTTTTCTTCAAAAATTACCGGTAATGAGCGTCAAACCTATGTTAACTTTACCCATTAAAAGAAGTAAGATTGTTAATTATGTTCTAGGAAAATCGGCATTATCTTTTTTTAATTTTTTACCATTATTTGCTATAATTCCTTTTGGAATGATTTTAATTTTCAAAGAAGGTTATGATGTTATAACAATACTGTTTTGGATATTTGTTTTAATTAATATTTCATTAATAACCAATTATTTAAATTTCATTGTTGAAAGTTTATCTGCTAAAACTGAATTATCATTTTTACCAATAATAGCAGTAGCAGGATCGTTATTTGCTTTAAATTATTTTGAAATAATTTCCTTTTCAGAATTATTATCGAATGGTGTCGTTGGAGTGGCAAAAAATCCAATAATGATATTTATACCTATTCTATTTTTAATATTGGTGTATCTGTATAATTATAAAATTCTGAAAAATAAATTATACACTGATAGTTCAGTTCAAACAAAAATTAAAGAAGTTGACGCATCGGATTTAACTTGGACCAATAGATTTGGAGATATTGCTCCATTTATGCAATTAGATTTAAAATTATTATGGAGAAATAAACGTGCAAAATCAACACTTCCTGTTTTGGCTATTGGCTTATTGTATGGGTTGTTTTTCTATCCTCAACCAATATACCAAGACAAAGTGTTTATGTACGCTTTTATAGGCGTTTTTTCTACAGGTATATTTTTAATCAATTTTGGGCAATTTATACCTGCTTGGGATAGTAGTTATTATAAAATGTTGATGAGCCAAAATTTTAAATATGAACAATATTTAAAATCTAAATTTACATTAATGGTAATGAGTGTTGTGATTTTATTTGTGTTAGGTATTCCGTATGTTTATTTTGGATGGAAAATATTAGTAGCACATTTTGCCGCAGCAATTTATAATATTGGTGTCAATTCTCATGTGATTATGTACGGCGGAACATTTAATAGAAAAAAAATAAATTTAGACGAGCGAGCTGCATTTAACTTTCAAGGAACAGGTGCGGTTCAATGGTTAATAGGCATTCCTTTATTATTAGTTCCGATGATAATTTTCGGATTATTAAATTGGCTTATCAATTTTGAGGTAGCAATTGCGACTCTTATTAGTTTAGGGACAATAGGAATTGTTTTACATCAAAAAATCATGACTGCAACAACAAAGAAATATTTATTGGTAAAACACAAAATGATTGAAGCATTTAGTCAAGACAATTAATACTAAAACTATGATACATACTACAGAATTAAGTAAAAAATACGGATCAACAACGGTTTTAAATATAGAAAATTTGGAAATCCCAAAAGGTCAAAGTTTTGGATTGGTTGGAAATAATGGCGCGGGGAAAACAACATTTTTCAATCTTTTATTAGATTTGATTAGACCTACTACGGGAAAAATCACTTCAAATGATGTTCAAGTAAACATAAGTGAAGATTGGAAATCGTTCACAGGATCCTTTATTGATGAAAGCTTCTTAATTGGATATTTAACTGCTGAGGAATATTTTTATTTTATTGGGGAACTACGAGGTCAAAACAAAGCTGATATTGATTCTTTTCTAAAACAATTTGACGAAATATTTAATGACGAAATTATTGGCAAGAAAAAATACTTAAGAGATTTATCTAAAGGAAATCAAAAAAAAACAGGCATTGTAGCAGCTTTAATTGGTGATCCTGAAATAATTGTTTTGGATGAACCTTTTGCAAATCTGGATCCAACTACGCAAATTCGCTTAAAGAAAATACTAAAATCCTTAACAAAAAATAAGGAAGTAACAGTATTAATTTCAAGTCATGATTTGAGTCATGTCACAGAAGTATGTGAAAGGTTTGTTGTTTTAGAAAAGGGAGAAGCCGTAGAAGACATTATAACTTCAACCGAAACATTAAAAGAATTGGAAAGCTATTTTGCTGTATAATTATTAATTTTTTTATTTTATTTGTATTTTTACAATCCGTTCAACAATAATCGGTTTTATAAGAAGTTTAAAACACAAATAAACATTATTTTGAAAAAAAGTTTCTACTTTATTTTTTCTGTTTTTTTACTGGTTACTATCATAAATTGTTCTGCAAAAAAAGATACTTTTTTATCGAGAAACTCACATACCATGTCAACAAAATTCAATGTGTTGTATAATGGTAATCTTGCTTTTGATGAGGCGAAAAATCAAATAGACGATACTTACGAAGACAATTTCTGGAATAGGCTACCTATTGAACCGCTAAAAATTGAGGAGGAAATAATTTTATTACCTGGACAGTCTCAAACTATTTCCAATGAGAAACAAGGATTTGAAAAGGCAGAAGAAAAGGCAGTGAAAGCTATTCAAAAACATTCCATGGTTATTGATGGATTGGAAAAGAATAAACAAATTGATGAAGCCTATTTATTGCTTGGAAAATCACGGTATTATTCTCAAAGATTCATACCAGCTCTGGAAGCTTTTTCCTATGCTTTAGATAAATATCCAGATGCCAATTTATTTAATGAAACCAGAATTTGGAAAGCAAAGACACATGTCAGACTTCAAAATGAAGAATTAGCTATTGAAACCTTAGATCTAGTTTTAAAAAATTTAGAATTGACCGAGGAAAACTATGAGCAGGCTCATACTACCATGGCCATGACCTATACTCAAATAGACAGTACTCAATTGGTTATTGAGCATTTAAAAAAATCAACTACCTATTTTATAGATGAGAATCAAGGAGCTAGAAATTTGTTTATCCTGGG
>JAUXGV010000105.1 GCA_030621915.1 Flavobacteriaceae bacterium | reverse complement strand
GATGAATTAGTTCATTTGGAGCATTTGAGTTTTTTTAAAGAACTTGAAAAATATCAAATAATTTATAAGCCACAAAATTTTGGACATACACCATTCTATGAAAGTATAGAAGATTTGATAAGGTGTTTTAAACTTTCGAAAGAGTCGAATGCTTATTTGCAATTTTTTATGGATTTTGTTTTTGAGTTCTCAACTCGAAAGTCTCAGTTTAATATTGAATTCTTAGATTATTGGGATCAAAAAAAAGGTAAATTAAGCGTGATAAGCTCAAATAACACCGATGCTGTACAAATCATGACAATACACAAATCAAAAGGGCTAGAATTTCCAGTTGTGATATACCCATATGATTTGGATATATATTACCAAAAAACTCCAAAATATTGGTATGATCATTTGAGCGAAAACACATATAATAATTTTGAGAGTATATTGATTAGTTCTTCATCGGCTATTAAAAATACCGGTGTATCTGGTGAAATGATATTTGAAAAACAGCAGAGTGAATTGGAGCTTGATAATATTAATTTGTTATATGTTGCTTTAACTAGGGCAAAGGAGCAATTATATATTGTTTCTGAGAAAAAAGTGGCAAAAGAAAAGCTTAAATTTTATGCTCATTTTTTTATTGATTTTTTAAAAGAATCACAAATCTGGGTTGAAGGCAAATCCACATATAAGTTTGGAAATAAAAATAGAATATCAAAAAGAGAAACTGATGACTTAATTGTTGAAATTCAAAAAGAATTGATAAGTACCTCATGGCAAGACCATCAATTTAATATTGTTGCAAATTCATCTTTTCTTTGGGATTCAGAAAGAGAGAATGCTATAAAATTCGGTAATATTATTCATGAATTAATGGCGAGCATTATTTCCGAAAAAGATGTCAATAGAGTCATATTACGCTCTGTGAATCAGGGATATATTGAAAAAGATAAACAAAATGAAATTGAAAGATTAATACTTGATATTGTGAATCACAAACAACTGGAATTGTATTTTCAACCGGATAAGACTATATTTACAGAAAGGGAAATATTAACTAAGGACAAACAAATTCTGATTCCGGATAGGTTGGTTTTTGAGGATAATCATAAAGTAACTATTATTGACTATAAAACAGGAAATCCTGAAAAGAAGCATCATCAGCAGATTGAAAATTATGCAAGTGCGTTAATAAAGATGAATTATAAAGTGCTTAATAAAATATTGGTTTATATTGACCATAAAATAAAAGTAGAGTACGTTTAAAAACAAGGAAATGAATATAATTGATATTATAATAGCAGTAATTTTGCTTTTGGGATTAATTAATGGTTTTAAAAGGGGTTTATTTATTGAAATAACCTCTTTACTAGGATTAATTCTTGGTGTTTATGGTGCCATTCATTTTTCAGGTTATTTAGCAAATATTTTGGAAAGTAGTGTTAAATGGGATGCATCATTGATTCAAATAGTGGCTTTTGCTGGAACTTTTTTAGTAATTGTAATTGGATTGGTCATGTTAGGTAAATTATTGACTAAAATAGCTGAAACCATCATGCTTGGTTTTTTTAATAAAGTTTTGGGTGCCATATTTGGTTTAATAAAAGTGGGCCTGATATTGAGTGTGCTATTAATTATTTTTAGTCAATTCAATAAAACCTTGAAATTTATGGATCGGTCAAAAGTCGAACGATCTACGCTTTATGAACCGGTCAAAAACTTTGCTCCGTGGATATTTCCAAAGATGATTACTGTTCTTGAAAATACTAAATAGTACATTGTCGGAAACAGGCGATTTTTATCGATGAGATTTTTGATTTCTTTTTATGAAGTGATGCTTATGCATGAGGCGAATAAAAAAAACGAAAAGATTGCAATAAAAAGGATTTTTAATTTTGATGTGTTTCCGACCCAACACTAATTAAAAATAATGACTATTTTTGGATCGCAAAATAAATATTATGTCGGCAATTAAAAAAGAATATAAAAGAATTACTACCAAGTCACTGGTAGAAATGAAAGCCAATGGAGAAAAAATATCAATGCTTACCGCATATGATTATACCATGGCTAAAATTGTGGATAGTGCAGGCGTTGAGATTATTTTAGTTGGTGATTCGGCATCAAATGTAATGGCAGGCCATGAAACTACTTTGCCAATTACTCTTGATCAAATGATATATCATGCATCTTCGGTTGTAAGAGCTGTTGACAGAAGTTTGATCGTTGTTGATTTGCCGTTTGGAACGTATCAGGGAAATTCAAGAAAAGCCTTGGCTACAGCTATTCGAATCATGAAGGAATCCGGCGGGCATTCGGTGAAAATGGAGGGTGGACAAGAAATTGCTGAATCTATTTCCAGAATATTGACTGCAGGAATACCTGTAATGGGTCATTTAGGTTTGACTCCTCAATCTATTTATAAATTCGGAACCTATACTGTAAGAGCCAAAAAAGAAGATGAAGCAGAGAAATTGAAAAAAGACGCAAAATTATTAGAAGAGCTGGGGTGCTTTGGTTTGGTATTGGAAAAGGTTCCTTCAAAATTGGCCCAAGAAGTAGCAGAAAGTATTTCAATCCCGGTAATTGGAATTGGAGCAGGTGATGGGGTTGACGGGCAGGTGTTGGTGACACATGATATGTTGGGTATGACCCATGAATTTAGTCCAAGATTTTTAAGAAGATACTTAAATTTATATGCTGATATGGCAAGTGCATTTAAAAAATATATTTCTGACGTAAAATCAGGAGACTTTCCAAATAAAGACGAACAATATTAAAAACCGAGATAATCTCGGTTTTTTTAATTTTGATATGTATATTCGCGCAGCCCTTTTATTTAACCAAATTTTAACAAGATAAACTTATAGTTAACTGTAAATTTGTCACCCTTATAGAACATATTTATTACTGATTATGGAAGAACAAAATACAAGTATTGATATTAAAGCAATCAATGAAAAAATAGAAAAGGAAAGTGCTTTTATCGATTTATTGATGATTGAAATGAACAAAGTAATTGTAGGTCAGAAATTTATGCTGGAACGATTACTAATAGGATTACTTGGAAACGGTCATATTTTATTAGAAGGTGTTCCTGGATTGGCAAAAACATTGGCAATTAACACCTTATCAAAGGCTGTATCGGGATCATTTAGCAGGGTTCAGTTTACACCAGATTTGTTACCAGCAGATGTAATTGGAACCATGATTTTTAATATGAAAGAGAATGATTTTTCGATTAAAAAAGGACCCATTTTTGCAAATTTTGTGCTTGCAGATGAGATTAATAGGGCTCCAGCAAAAGTACAATCCGCTTTACTTGAAGCTATGCAGGAACATCAGGTAACTATCGGTGATACTACTTTTAAATTAGAGCCACCATTTTTAGTAATGGCAACGCAAAATCCTATTGAGCAGGAAGGGACCTATCCTTTGCCAGAAGCACAAGTTGACAGATTCATGTTAAAAGTTGTCATTGACTACCCTAAATTAAATGATGAGCAAATTATAATGCGCCATAATTTAAACGGAACATTTGGTAAAGTAAATCAAGTTGTTTCTGTTGATCAAATCATCAAGGCTCGTGAATCGGTTAAAGAAGTGTATATGGATGAAAAAATTGAAAAATATATCCTAAATATCATTTTTGCCACACGTAATCCTGAAAATTATCGCTTACCAGATTTAAAACCCCTGATAAGTTTTGGTGCTTCTCCAAGGGGAAGTATTAATTTGGCAATGGCTGCAAAATGTTATGCATTTATCAAACGACGTGGTTATGTTATTCCTGAAGATGTTAGAGCTGTGGTACATGATGTACTTCGTCATAGAATTGGAGTAACCTATGAGGCTGAAGCCGAAAATATCACTTCAGAAGATATGATTAATAAAATTGTAAATGAAGTTGAAGTGCCTTAATCAAGGAAAAGTTAAAAGTTAAAAGTTAAAAGTGGAGCAAAAAACATCACTTTAAAATTACTTTATACTTTTCACTTTATCCTTTTTACTTGAAAAGTGGATACAAAAGAATTACTCAAAAAAGTTCGTAAAATAGAAATCAAGACGAGAAGATTGTCTGATCATATTTTCTCTGGCGAATATCACAGTTCGTTTAAAGGTAGAGGTATGACTTTTTCGGAGGTTCGTCAGTATCAATTTGGCGATGATATTCGATCCATAGATTGGAATGTTACCGCACGCTACAATGAACCTTATGTAAAAGTTTTTGAGGAAGAAAGAGAACTTACTATGATGCTCATGGTTGATATCAGCGCCTCTGAATTATTTGGTACCGGCAACCAATTTAAAAATGAGATTATAGCTGAAATTAGTGCAACCCTTGCCTTTTCTGCTATTCAAAACAATGATAAAGTAGGGCTGCTACTTTTTTCTGATGGAATAGAATTATTTATCAGTCCGAAGAAAGGTAAAAGTCATGTTTTGAGAATCATTAGGGAATTGTTAGAATTCAAAGGGAAAAGCAAGAAAACAGATTTAACACAGGCCTTAAGATATTTATCAAATGTGATGAAAAAGAAAGCGATAGTTTTTATTCTTTCTGATTTTATGGACGATGATTATGACAATGCTTTGAAAATTGTTGGTAAGAAACATGATGTAACGGGCATTCGCATATTTGATAAATATGAAACTGAAATACCAAAAATTGGTATGGTGCCCATGCAGGATGCCGAAACCGGAGAGACAGTTTTAGTCAATACAAATTCAAAATCTGTTAGAAAAAAATATAAAATTAATTATTTGAAAACGGTTGCTTACTTTGAAGATTCATTTAAAAAAAGTGGATCTGGCACAATAAATACACGTGTTGATGAGAGTTATGTAAAGAAATTATTGGGATATTTTAAACGCAGAAATTAGCAATGAAGAATAGATTTTTGTTCCAATACTATTTACTAATACCCATTTTATTATTTGGGTTTTTTGGCTTTTCTCAAGTCACGACAGAAATTGATACTACCCGAATTAGAATTGGTGAACAGATACAATATCAAATCATTGTTGATGAAACCGAAAATGTACGGTTTCCTAAATTATTCTTAGATGATTTAAAAAGAATTGAGGTTGTCGAATCGTTTAAAATTGATTCTTTAAAAAATCAATTGATTAAAAAATATGCATTGACCAGTTTTGACAGTGGACGATATGTTCTGCCCGCCCAAACTGTATTTATAAAAGATAAAATGTATTTGACAGATTCGGTAATTATTGATGTTGCGACGGTAGCTACTGATACTATCAAGCAACCCATGTACAATATTAAAAATATTAAGAAGGAGCCTTATACATTTGCAGATATCCTAATAGCATATTGGTGGATAATTGTTCTAATAATTGTAATCGGAATAATTCTATATTTTGTCTTGAAAGATAAAGTAATTCATTATGAAAAGGACAAATTACCTCCTTTTGATCGGGCTATGCAAAGGTTAAAGGAGTTAGATGGTAAACAACTTCTTGAACAAGATAAAGTTAAGATGTATTATGTTGAATTAACAGATATCGTCAGAACTTTTATAGAAAGAGAAATGAATATTCCAGCATTGGAATCAACAACCGATGAATTATTGGAAACAATTTCAGATTTTAATAATAGCAGTAATTTGAATATTCCTAAAGAAACGATAGGTAAATTAAAAATATTATTACAGGAAGCTGATTTGGTAAAATTTGCAAAATCTAAACCAGTGTTTAATGAGATTGAAACACATAGAGGTAGTGCTGAAAACATCATTGATAATTTGCATCCAAAGATTGTAGATAAAATTAAGGAAGAAGATGAACAGTAATTTTGAATTTACAAATCCTGAATTTTTATGGTTGCTATTGGTCATCCCAATATTGGCAGTATGGTATTTCATTGTTTTAAAAAAAGATAGTGCTTATTTGAAAATGGCAAGTATCAAAGGGTTTTTCGAACAGGATTTATTGTCTAAGTTCAAACCCATACTGTATCTTTTAAGGCTTTTGGCAATTGCTTTGTTAATTGTTGCATTAGCCAGGCCAAGAAATGTGGAAGTCAGTAAAAAAACCAAAACAACCCGGGGAATTGATATTGTTATGGCCATTGACGTATCTGCCAGTATGTTGGCAAAGGATTTAAAACCAAATCGGTTAGAAGCATTAAAATCTGTGGCTACTAAATTTGTAAATAAACGCCCAAATGATAGAATTGGAATCGTGGTTTATGCAGGGGAGAGTTTTACGCAAACGCCTATAACTAGTGATAAGAGCATTGTTAAAAATACAATAAGTAAAATTAAATGGGGTCAGATTGATGATGGAACCGCTATTGGAATGGGCTTGGGTTCTGCTGTAAATAGATTGAAAGATAGCAAGGCAAAAAGTAAGGTAATTATTTTGTTAACAGATGGGGTTAATAATACCGGATTTGTTGATCCAAAAACTGCTACTGAATTGGCTAAAGGACTGAATATAAAAGTGTATACTATTGGATTGGGAACGAATGGAACAGCCTTATTTCCTGTGGCAAAGGACTTAAATGGCAAACTAATTTTCAGAAATGCACCGGTTGAAATTGATGAAAAATTATTGCAATTTATAGCAAATGAAACTGATGGGAAGTATTTTAGAGCAACGGATAATAAAAAATTAGAATCAATTTATAACGAAATTAATAAATTAGAAAGAACAGATGTTGAGGAAATTAAATATTACAACTATCAGGAAAGATATCGTCCGCTTATATTCTTAGCAGGATTGTTTATTATGATGGAAATGTTATTGCGTTTTACCGTTTATAGAAGTTTTATATAGAATTCGTTGAAAAGTTTATTTGTGTATCTGTTAAACTGTATTTGGATTAAAAAGAAATTTAAATGTATAGATTTTCATTTGAGAAATTAGAAGTTTGGAAAGAATCAGCATTATTAGTAAAAAAAATATATAAAATAACTGATTCATTCCCGACTTCAGAAAAGTACGGATTAATTAGTCAACTAAGAAGGGCCTCAATTTCGATTTCTTCAAATTTGGCAGAAGGGACATCAAGAAATACTAAAAAAGATAAGGCGCATTTTTCAACGATTGCCTATAGTTCAACTATGGAAGTTTTGAATCAGTTAATATTAGCTAAAGAATTAAATTTTGTCCTTGAAGATGATTATTTGGATTTAAGAAATCAAATTTATAAGATATCAAATATGATTAATGCATTGCGAAAATCTCAACTAAAATAAACAGTTTAACAATTACACTTTTTAACAATTAGAATGTATCAAATAGAAGAACCAAAATATTTTTATTTATTTATTAGCATTGCAGTTTTAATGGTGATGTATCTATTGGTGGCTGTTTGGAAACGAAGGAAACAAAGGGAATTTGCAGATTTATCATTGCTAAAAAAATTGAGCCCTGAAAGTTCCAAATTTAAGCCTACATTAAAAATTGTTGTAGTTGCTTTAGGTCTTTCGTTTTTAATTTTGGCAATGACCAACCCAAAAATGGGTACCCAATTAAAAACTATTAAAAGACAAGGAGTTGATATTGTATTTGCATTAGATGTTTCGAAGAGTATGTTGGCTGAAGATATTGCTCCTAATCGGTTGGAAAAATCTAAGCAAATAATTGCAAAAATTGTGGATAAATTAGGCAGTGACAGAGTAGGAATTATTATTTATGCTGGAAGCTCATATCCTCTGCTTCCAATAACGACCGACCATGCAGCAGCTAAAATGTTTTTGCAAAATGCGCACCCTGATATGGTTTCATCTCAAGGAACAGCTATCAACGAGGCATTAAAAATGGCCAAAAACTTTTTTGATGATGATACTCAAACCAATCGATTCTTATTTGTAATTTCTGATGGAGAGGATCATGAAGAAAATTCAAGTACAATAGCGAAGGAAATATTAAATGATGGAATCATAACTTATACGATTGGAATTGGAACTAATAAAGGTGGGCCAATACCTATGAAAAGAAATGGTAAGGTAATTGGTTATAAAAAAGATAACAAAGATGAAGTTGTTATTACCAAGTTGGATGTTGAAACTTTAAAGGATATAGCACAAAATGGTAAAGGCAAGTATATCTATGGGAATAATACCTCTAAAACAGTAGATGTAGTTGAAGAGTTATTGTTGAAAGCTGATAAAAAAGAATTTGAAACCAAACAGTATTCTGATTATAAAGATCAGTTTCAATGGTTTATCGCTTTGGGAATACTATTCTTAATCATAGATGTTTTCTTATTGAATAAAAAAACCAAATGGGTTGAGAAAATGAACCTTTTTAATGAAAAATAAAATGAAGAAAATTCTTTACATATTGTTACTGGTTCCTTTGGCTGTATTTTCTCAAAAGGAAGATACTCAGGATGAAAAAAAGGAGGAGAAAAAGGAGAAAAAAGTTAAATTGGCGGATAAGCAAGTGTTGCGAAAAGGCAATGATTTATACAAACAAAAAAAATATGCTGATGCTGCAGCCAAATACAAAAAAGCGCTGCAGCAAAACCAAAATTATCAAACAGCCTATTATAATTTGGCAAATACTTATTATGAACAAAATAAGTATGAAGAAGCCTTACCAGGTTATGATATAGTTTCAAAATCGACTGAGGATAAGACTACAAAATCTCAATCATTTCATAATATGGGTAATGTTTTTATGAAACAAAAGCAATATGAAAAGGCTATTGCTGTTTATAAAAAATCACTACGGTTAAACCCTAATGACGACGAAACCAGATACAATTTGGCTTTGGCTCAGGATCTATTAGAAGATCAAAAAGATCAGAATAAGGATGATAAAGACGACAAAAAAGATAAAGGCAATAAGGATAACCAGGATCAGAATAAGGATAATAAAGAAGATCAGGACGAAAACGAAGAAAAAGACAAGGACCAGGATAAGGGCGAGGATAACAAAGATCAAAAAGATCAGAATAAAGATGGAGAAAATGAGAAAAAGGATCAACAACCACCCAAACCAAATCCCAATAATTTAAGTCAGCAACAAATGCAACAACTACTTGAAGCCATGAATAATGAGGAGAATAAAACTCAGAAAAAAGTAAATGCTAAAAAAGCGCAGGGAAGAAAAGTGAAATTGGAAAAAGATTGGTAGAAATTATTGATGTTTCCATCTCTTAAGAGATGGAATAATTAAAATGAAAGTTAAATATATTTACATATTATTTTTATTTTTAGGCAGTCAGATAGCGATTGCCCAGGTTACGTTTAAAACAACTGTGAGCAAAACACAATTGGGATTGAATGAACGCCTAAGAATTGAATTTTCAATTAATAAGCAAGGAGCCGACGATTTTACTCCGCCAAATTTTAATAATTTTAAGGTGCTTGCGGGACCAAGTCAGTCTTCTAGTTTTTCATCAATAAATGGTAAAAATTCGTATAAATTAACTTATAGCTATATTATTCAGCCAACTGCAAAAGGTACTTTTACCATTCCATCTGCAAGTATTACTTATGATGATGAGGTTATTAAAACGAATACGATCAGGATTCAGGTTCTTGATGCTATTGACATTCCAAAAGACCCTGACGATCCTCGATATTTGGCCTCACAAAATATTCATTTGGTAGCCGAAATTTCAAATACCAAACCTTATGTTGGTGAGAGTATTTCGGTAGTGTATAAGATATATGTGAATACTAATAAAGTCGACGTAAGAAATGCAAGAGAAGCCGAATCGCCATCATTTAGTGGGTTTTGGAATCAGAATATAGAAGTGCCAAAATGGGAGGCAAATAACGGATCGTATGGGGGTGTTCCGCATAGATATGCAATCGTTAAAAAAACTGTATTGATTCCTCATAAAGCGGGTAAATTAATCATTGATGCCATGGAAATGGAAGTCACAGCTGGAGTTCCCATGGGTAGAAGAGATTTTTTTGGAAATATGTTGAAGAATGATGTAAACTTTACAGCCACTTCAGGTAAAAAGATTATTCAAGTTAAAGAGCTGCCATTTCAAAATAAACCAGCTAATTTTTCAGGAGCCGTTGGAGAGTATAATTTTAGTGTGGAGACCAGTAAAACTGATTTAAATGCCAATGAATCAGCACAAATTAAGGTTCAAGTTTCTGGAAAGGGCAATTTAAAATTGATTAAATTACCAGGTATTGAAACGCCCAAAGAACTTGAAGTTTATGAGCCTGAACATAAAGAAAATATAAAAACAAC
>JAUXGV010000249.1 GCA_030621915.1 Flavobacteriaceae bacterium | reverse complement strand
CATAAAGCAAATAAAAGAGTTAAAAACAGAATAGTCTTTGATTTGTATTTACCAAAATTTGATTTGAACTTAGAAAATTACTCTAAAAGTTGCATTTGGCGTTATAGCTAGTGAATATTGATTGACCTCAATTACACCTGTTTTGGATCGTCGATAATAACTGTTAATTACATTTTGTGTATTTAATAAATTCCAAACTGAAACTCCTGCATGGGCTTTTACTTTTTTACCCATATTAAATGAATATTGCCCCGAAATATCAACTCGCATATAATCACTTAATCTACTGCTATTTGCCGATTTATAATTAATTCTCCCATCCTCAACTGCATCGTTGTAAATAGGTATTGTGGTTGGTTTTCCAGAATGCCAATTAATTCCGGCTGAAACTTTTAAATTTTTTAAGGTATAGGAAGATGCCAATGCTACGGCATGTCGAATATCCAAATTATTCGGAAATTGTTTGCCTTTCAGATCATTGAATGTATAAGTATTGTCAGCAAAACTATAACTCAGCCATGTGCTCAAATGTTTAAAATGTTTATTGATTAAAAAATCTGTTCCATAAACGGTATAGCTTCCGTCGGTTTTAGCAAACTGATATTGATTTTGAAAGCCCTGACTTTGAGTTGTAATTCCATCCACAAATTTGTAATAACCTTCAACTCCTATCAACCAGCCTTTTTTATTATAGTGCAAACCAATGGATGTCTGTTTACTTTTAATAATCGGAATATCTTCGTTATTCACTAATATCCACCGGCGATTTTCAACGCCTAAAAAATCGTTCTGAAATTCAATGACTTGAGTAGTTGTTTGATGTTTGATTTCACCCAGAATTTCAAATGTAAAATTGTTTAATAGCTGTTGACTAAAACTGATCCTGGGTTCCAATAAAAACAAATCAAACAACCCCAAATAATTTAATCGAAGTCCAACTTTTAAATTTGTTTTCGCATTGTCTGATTGATACCCTATTTGAGAAAATATCGCCTGAGAACGAAGCACCTCTTTAACCTCACTTCTAAAAATTGGATTATTTACATCCTGTATATTTGTAATACCCGTTTCAATAAATTGGTAACCATTATAAAAATTGAAATTATCCGACAATAAATATTTGGTGTCTATTTTTAATGAACTTTCTAGCACATTATTTTCCTGTATCAATCGCTGTTTATTGAGTATGTCAAAATTTATGGACTCTAAATTATATTTTGAATGACTTAACTGAATATCTGAAGAGAATTTTTTATTCCAATCCCGATTGTAAAAAACACTTGCTGCAAAATTATCCTGTGTTGCACTGCTTTCTCTTGACACCTCTTCATCTCTGATGATAACATTTTCCAAAAAATTGATATCATTAGCCATAGTCAATAAATTGACACGTATTTTATCTTTTTTAGTAGGTTGATATAGCCATCGAACATTTACATCGTAAAAAGAAAACTCTTCATTAGAATTATTTGATCGGTCTAGATTTTTTACCACTTCAGTATTTTGAAATGCTTTGTCGAAATATTGTTGATAGGTTGTAGTATGTATCCATTCACTAATAGATTTTCTTGCGGCAACCTGAACGGAAGAATTACTACCCATAGGAATATCTAATAGAGCATCCACATTAATTAGGTTTAGGCCAATTTCAGCTTTAAATTTTTCATTAACATCATTATCAGTATACATCATAATAGATCCTGAAACACCCTCTGAATAATTGGCAGGCGTACCATTTTTAAATAAAACCACATTCTTAGTCAGATAAGGATTGAATGCAGATATCAACCCGAAAAAATGACCCGATTGATACATTTTAGTGCCATCCCAAAGTATCAAATTTTCATTGTGTGAGCCTCCTCGAATATTGATATTTGACACGGTTTCATCCACACTTATAATACCCGGAAGTGCTTGAATAGTTTGAAGAACATCTGGTTCAATAAGTCCCGGAAGTATCCCAAAATTTTCATAATTAATGGTATAACTTCCTTCTATAGTTTTGCCAATTCCTTTGGTTAAATAATTTTGAATAACAATTTCACTAATTTGCTCCGTACTTGTCTGTAAATACAATTTTGGGCATTCATTTTTATTAAATTGATCAACCTCAAATTGAGTGGTTTGATAACTAATATGTTTAATTAATATAGGTTCATTTACAGAAATATTTTTTAATTCAAAATACCCTGATTCATCACTTATTGTTGCCTTATTTTTAGATTGAATTGTAGCTCCAAATATCAATTCCTCCGCATCCTTATCGTATAAATATCCACAAATGGAAAAGGTCTCCCTTTTTATACCAATTGTTATCATATTATTTGAGAGCTTAGAAAAATTCAATGAGGTATTTTTATTTAAATAGTCTAAGATACTTTCAAGTGACTGAAGATCATTAGGAATATCAATAAAAACATTTTCAACGTTTTTATCGGCATAAGAAAAGCTGCATTCAAACTTTTGTTCCATAATCTTAATTATTTGAACTAGGGAATGCTTTTCTTTTTCAACCTGTGCGTAAAAAAATTGACAAAAAAGAAAAAGAAAAATTGAAATGAGAACTTTCTTTTTATTCAACCTTTTTGAGTATTATTATTTTGTTTTCTAATGAATAATTCAATCCAAATGGGTTGGTTATAGATTTTAAAGCCAAATCCATATGATCATGAACAAATGATCCGGTAAATAATACACTTGTATCTATATCAGTATTAATCTTAAGATCATATTGCCCTTCAAATTCGGCGATAACCTCAAACAAAGGCACACTTTTAAAGCTACTTATATTTTCAAGCCATGTTGGACGACCCAAATTTGTATTATTCTTTGAAATTTCACCCTGTATAATTCGCA
>JAUXGV010000023.1 GCA_030621915.1 Flavobacteriaceae bacterium | reverse complement strand
GTATAAATAAAATCTATTTTGATATAAAAATTTGAAATCGAAATAGTGAAAAGAACTTATTGGCATAGTATATTTTTGCCACGTAAATTAGAAATTAATAATAACCAATAAATAAAAATTAATATGTCAATAGTAGGTAAAGAATTTCCAAATATTAGCGTCGATGCTATGAATGAAATGGGTGATACTTTTAAGGTAAACATCATGGAAGAAGCTAGAAAAAACAACAAAAAAGTTGTACTATTCTGGTACCCAAAAGATTTTACATTTGTTTGCCCAACTGAAATATTTGCGTTTCAAGAAGCATTAAAAGAATTTGAAAAAAGAAATACCATTGTTATAGGTGCATCCTGTGATACACCTGAAGTTCATTTTGCATGGTTGAATACCCCTAAAAATAATGGAGGAATAGAAGGTGTAACCTTTCCATTATTGGCTGATACTAACAGAAATCTATCTTCTCAATTGGATATATTACAAACAGGTGAGCAATTTTATGATGAAGAAACAGATACTTTAACAATGGATGGTCCATACATTACATGGAGGGCTACCTATTTAATTGATGAAGAAGGAACAGTTTTTCATGAAAGTGTGAATGTGGAACCAGTAGGGCGAAACATAGCAGAATATTTAAGGATGGTCGATGCATATACCCATTTCCAAAAACATGGAGAAGTTTGTCCAGCGAATTGGGAAGAAGGTAAAGATACCTTGAAAGAAAATAGAGATAGTGTAGCTGAGTATTTAAGCACACACTAATTAGTGATAAAAATTTTCCGGGTGTAAATCCCGGGAAATCTTTTAGAAATTAACGATAAGCGAGTTCTATAAATTAGAATTTTGCTGGATAATTAAAATTTATAGTATGTTAATCGAATTACAAGAAGATAATTTATCAGAAGTGATTGCAAATAACCCAAAGGTCTTGGTTCAATATTCGGCTTCATGGTGTGGTAATTGCAGAATTATGAAACCAAAATTCAAAAAATTGGCAGCAGAAAATGAGTCAATACCATTTGTGTTAGTCGATGCTGAAAAATTACCAGAATCAAGGAAATTGGCCAATGTAGATAATTTGCCGACTTTTGCCTCTTTTTCAAATGGTTCAAAATCGAATCAGGTACAAACTAATAAGTTTGACGTTTTAAAAGAATTGGTAAACGAAATTGTTTAAATAAATTTAATAAGCTCAACGTATGAAAGTTCCAATGATCAAACAACTCACTGCTTTTATAGAAAATAATGACGAAGATTATATAACAGAGGCACTTGAAGTATTGGAAGACCTAACTGAGGTGTCATCGTTAAAAGGTGAAGAATTAGATGTAATTGGAGAACTCATCTCCAATATGTATGGCGCGCTTGAAGTTAATGCCGAAATAAAAAAAGGCATCCCTAAAAAAGAAGCTGTAAATGGATTTATGAAGCGTGTTTTAGGTTCTATTGATCAATAGTTTATTGGGTTGTCGTAATGAGCAGGCAACAGGAAGTTCATTTGGATTTCAATCTTTTTTCTTTTCTCTAAATTCTTTCTTATAAATAAACAAAACTCTTAATTTAAGTATGAGGAGTTTTCTTTTTTGTAACTTTGAGTTTCTAATAATTTTTTAAAAAAAACAATTAATCATGGCAAAGATAACTTTAAAGGGAAATGCAATAAAAACAGTAGGAAAATTACCCAAAGTGGGTAAAAAAGCACCAAAATTTAAATTGGTTAAAAGTGATTTATCCGTAGCTAAATTAAAAGATTACAAAGGGTCAAAATTAATTTTGAATATTACACCAAGTATTGATACAGGAGTGTGTGCTAATTCTGTAAGAGAGTTTAATAAGTTAGCTGCAGGAATGGAAAACACCAAAGTTTTATATGTTTCAAAAGATTTACCCTTTGCGCAAGCTCGTTTTTGTGGAGCTGAAGGTATTGATAATGTTGAAACCTTATCTGATTTTGTAAATGGTAAATTTGGAAAAAAATATGGTGTAACCATCAAAACAGGCCCTATGAAGGGTTTGCTTTCACGATCTATAGTTGTAATTAATGAAAAAGGAAAAGTTGTTTATACTGAACAAGTTCCTGAAATTATTGAAGAACCAAATTACACCGCAGCTATAGATGCTCTTGGAGTTGCTGAGGATGAAAAAGCCTGAAGATAGTTTTTTTAGAGGTAGAATAAGGAGTTTAAAATTTGCATTCAAGGGAGTCTGGTTGCTGATTACAACAGAAGCCAGTATCAAAGTTCAAATAACAATTGCCATCTTGGTGAGTATTATAGGATTTGTTATGCAGCTTTCCGCCCAGGAATGGTTATTTCAATGCTTGGCAATAGGATTGGTATTAGTCGCAGAATCTCTAAATACTGCTATTGAAAAGTTATGTGATTTTATTCACCCGGATTATCATAAACGTATTGGATTTATCAAAGATATTTCAGCTGGAGCTGCTACCTTCGCGGCAATAACTGCCATTATCATTGGATTGATTATTTACGTGCCAAAATTTTTCACCTTTTAACTTAAAATGTTATGAATCAGGGATTCACTTTGAGAGAATCACTGTTTAATAATACTTCATTTCTTGGCAAAATCTTGATGTGAAATCCAAAATTATTTATGTATTTTTGTGGCTTATGGCAAAAAGAAAAAAAACCACTTCTAAAAAGAAAGTGGTTAAAAAAAAGAAAAATGGTATCGTGTCATTTTTTAAAAGCAAGCAAACACATCTAGTTTTTGGTGTTTTAGTTTTTACTTCGGCTATATTTTTATTTGTTTCATTCTTTTCCTTTTTTATGCACTGGAAAGAGGATCAAAGTATTTTAGAAGAATTCTCGGATACATCCTTAGAAACTCAAAATTTATTAGGAAAACTTGGCGCTTCCGTAAGTGATTTTATGATATATGACGGGTTCGGTATTTCAACTTTTGTCATTCCAATTTTATTATTTTTAACAGGTCTTTATGCTATTTTAAATATTCCGATAAAAAAACTTACCAAGTCATGGTCCATGGGAATTGTATTGATGATCTGGGGAACTTTGTTTTTTGCATATTTAGAGCTAGAGAATTTATTGTTTGCGGGGAAAGTAGGATTTGAATGGTATGATTATTTACAAATTTATATTGGAAAAATTGGAATATTTTTTCTTTTAGTGTTGAGTTTTTTGATTTATATTATTTCAAAATTTAAAATTACTCCTGAGAAAATAAAGAATTTATTACCTAAAAGTAAAAATAGAAATGAGTCCTCCTTACTTGATGATACTACTAATGAGGGTTATATTACAGAAGCCATACGTGAAAATAAAAAGCCAGAATTGGAATTAAGTGTAGAAGCCAATGATGTAATTATTGAAGAAAAACCTACTTATGAAAGTGCTACGATAATTTCTAAACCTGAGGAAACTGTTATAGTAGAGACAGAAGAACCTATTGAAGAACTTGAAATAGTAGTCGAAAAACCAGTTCATGAAGAACATACTGTTGAAAATTTATCTGATAAATTGGTAAAAGATTTTGGGGAATTCGACCCAAGATTAGAATTGGCAAATTATAAATTTCCTACACTTGAACTGTTAAAGGACTATTCTAATGAGAATATAGTAATTAACAAAGAGGAACTGGAAAATAATAAGAATAAAATTGTTGAAACACTAGGGCATTATAAAATAGGAATTTCCAGTATTAAAGCCACTATTGGCCCAACAGTAACCTTATATGAAATTGTTCCAAGTGCTGGAGTTAGAATTTCAAAGATTAAAAATTTAGAAGATGATATTGCTCTGTCACTTTCTGCATTGGGAATAAGAATTATCGCTCCAATTCCTGGAAAAGGAACTATTGGTATTGAAGTTCCTAACAAAAAATCTTCTGTGGTTTCAATGAAATCTGTTTTATCCTCTAAAAAATTTCAGAATTCAAACATGGAATTACCTATTGCTTTGGGTAAAACTATTTCCAATGAGACCTATGTGGTTGACCTAACTAAAATGCCACATATGTTGATGGCTGGTGCTACAGGTCAGGGTAAATCCGTGGGGTTAAACGCAGTTTTAGCATCCATTTTATATAAAAAACATCCTGCAGAAGTTAAATTTGTTTTGGTAGACCCTAAAAAGGTTGAGCTTACATTATTCAATAAAATTGAACGACATTATTTAGCAAAATTGCCGGATACCGAAGAAGCCATAATTACAGATACAACAAGGGTGATCAATACTCTGAACTCCTTGTGCATCGAAATGGATAGTAGATATGATCTTTTGAAATTAGCTTTTGTAAGAAATATAAAGGAATACAACACGAAATTTAAAACGAGAAAACTGAATCCTGAAAACGGACATAAGTACTTGCCTTATATTATTTTAGTTATTGATGAATTTGCTGATTTGATAATGACGGCAGGAAAAGAAATCGAAACACCGATTGCCCGTTTGGCACAGTTGGCTAGAGCTATTGGGATTCATTTAATTGTGGCAACGCAACGACCTTCTGTTAATGTGATCACAGGTATTATAAAAGCAAATTTTCCAACAAGAGTGGCTTTTAGAGTGACTTCAAAAATTGATTCAAGAACGATTTTAGATTATCAAGGAGCAGATCAGTTGATAGGAAAAGGAGATTTATTGATTTCTACAGGAAGTGAAATTGTGAGATTACAATGTGCCTTTATTGATACACCCGAAGTGGATGAATTGACTGATTATATTGGTTCGCAACGCGCTTATGCCAATGCACATTTGTTACCTGAATATATAGGTGAAGAAAATGGCACAAGTGTTGATCTTGATATTGCAGACAGGGATAAATTATTTGAAGAAGCAGCTCAATTGGTAGTTACATCGCAGCAAGGATCAGCATCATTATTGCAAAGAAAATTAAAATTGGGTTATAACAGAGCTGGTAGAATTATTGATCAATTGGAGGCAGCCAATATCGTAGGGCCGTTTGAAGGAAGTAAGGCAAGACAGGTCCTGGTACATGATGCCATAGCATTAAAAACATTATTAGACAACGAAAAATTATAATAAAATGAACAAAATTTTAAGTATAATCATTACAGTTTTTACTTTTCTCCATGGTTCTGCGCAGAATTCAGAAGCGGCTAAAAAATTATTGGATGAGGTTTCCATAACAATGAATGCATATAAAGATATTTATATTTCGTTCGATTATATTTTTGAAAATATAGAGGGAGGAGTTTCAGAAGAAGTTTCTGAAGGAGATGCTATATTAAAAGGAGAGAAATACGTTGTCAGCATTTTTGGTATTACTCGAATATATAACGGATTGGATACATTTACAATTATTCACGAAAATGAAGAGGTAAACATTACTGGATCTGATGATGAGAACTCAGTATTATTAACACCTTCAAAATTGATAAATTTCCATAAATCAGGCTATACTTATCAAATGGGGAAACTGGTAACTGTGAAGGGAAAGCAGATTCAATATGTTAATTTGGTGCCAATAGATTCAGAATCGGAAATTGCTATGGTTAAGATTGGAATTGATACAAAAAATAATCATATTGAAAATGTTAGGCATGTTGGAAAGAATAATTCTGAAACAACCATTAGAATTAAAGAAATTGAATTTAACCAAAATTTAGCGGATAGCTTGTTTTCGTTTAATGAAAAAGAATACGAACAGAAAAAATATACAATTAACAGATAATATAATTCTTGTCATATAAATTTTTTAAATGAGAATTTTAAATAGATATATACTTAAGAGTTTCCTTATTCCATTTTTGGCCACCTTTTTTGTAATTCTTTTTGTATTGATCATGCAAGCCTTGTGGTTAGAATTTGACAAAATTGCAGGTAAGGGCATTAGTTTTGTTATCATATTTAAATTTCTAGGGTATATTGCCATGATGATGGTGCCTACCGCCTTACCCATTGCAATTCTTCTTTCTTCTATTATGGCGTTGGGCAGTATGGCGGAAAATTATGAGTTTGCCGCGATAAAATCAGCAGGAATTTCCTTGCAGCGCTTTATAACTCCATTGATAATATTGATGGTAGTGATGAGCTTTTTAAATTTTTTGTTTTTAAATTATGTATTTCCTTATGCCTCACTAAAATCAAAGAATTTAGTTTATAATATGAAAATGAAGGAACCCGGACTTGCTTTGGTGCCTGGAACTTTTAATGATGAAATACCTGGATATAGTATAAAATTTGAAGATAAATATGGAGAAGAAGACAATCTGCTAAAGACTGTCAAAATATATATAATTGAATCAAATAATAAGAAAAATAAAACAATAACAGCAGATAGAGGTAAGATTGTTTCAGAGGAGGGAAGTAGGTATTTAACGTTGTTATTGTATGATGGTTATTATTTTGAAGATGTGATGGGAACAAGAAATACAAAAAAAGAAAGAGAACGCGTACCTTTTAATAAAGTCCATTTTGATGAATATCAGTTCAATATTGATGTTTCAAAAATTGGTAATTTTGACCCGGATGATTTGAAATATAAGAATGGTAAGGAAATGTTGAGTCTAAAACAGTTGGACTATTATTTGGATTCTCTAAAGACACCGTATCGAGAATATGTTGATAATAGCGCTAATCGTATTTATAAAGTTTTAAGAGTTAATAAGCTGTATGAGAACGATACCATTGGTAAAACTAGTTTGATGCCAATTATATTGGATAATTTTGATGAAAAGGGCAAGGATTATGTTACTGAATCAGCTATGACTTTGGTTAAAGGAAATATTGAGAATATAGGAAATTCGAAGAATGCGATTTTAAATAAACAAAAAATAATTAATAGTTATAATACAGAATATCACAAACGTATTGCTTTTGCCTTGGCCTGCTTGGTTCTATTTTTTATAGGTGCTCCTTTGGGTTCGATTATCAGAAAAGGTGGATTCGGACTACCAATGATTCTGGCAATTTTTATTTTTGTAATTTATTTTTTTATATCGGTATTAGGTAAAAATATGGCTGGATCGGGTACAGTTTTACCCTTTGTAGGTGGATGGTTGGCAACATTTATCTTAGCACCTTTTGGATTTTTATTAATGTTAAGGGCGACCAAGGATAAAGGAATTTTTAATTTTGATGTATTTATGCAACCCATTGTAATTTTCTTTCAAAAACTTTTTTATAAATTGAATAAAAACAAATCCTCTTAAGATGGAAATAAAGAATAATGTCATCAAATTAAATAAGATAGAAGATGCTATTGAAGATGTAAAAAACGGTAAACTGATTATCGTTGTTGATGATAAAGATAGAGAAAATGAAGGAGATTTTATCGCTGCAGCAGAATTGGTAACACCTGATATGATAAATTTTATGGCAACTCATGGTCGTGGATTAATTTGTGTACCACTTAGTGAAAAAAGATGTGATGAATTAGACTTGGATCTGATGGTTGGTAAAAATACGGTTTTGCACCATACGCAATTTACAGTATCTGTAGATTTGATTGGTAATGGTTGCACTACGGGTATTTCTACACATGACAGAGCCAAGACGGTTGAAGCATTGGTTAAGGCGGAAACTAAACCTGAAGATTTAGGGAGGCCGGGCCATATTTTTCCACTAAGGGCAAAAGAAGGCGGTGTTTTACGCAGAACCGGACATACGGAGGCGAGTATTGATTTGGCAAGATTGGCAGGATTGCAACCCGCCGGATTATTGGTGGAAATTTTAAATCAGGATGGTACAATGGCAAGACTTCCACAATTGATGGAAATTGCCAAAAAATTCGATCTTAAAATAATATCAATAGAGGATCTTGTGGCATACAGGATGCTACATGATTCATTAATAAATAAAATTGAGGAATTTGATGTAGAAACTCGATTTGGCAAATTCTGTTTAAAAGCCTATAAACAGACTACAAATGGGCAGGTGCATCTGGCCTTGTCCAAAGGAAATTGGAAAGATGATGAGGAAGTAATGGTAAGGGTCAATTCAACTTTAATCAATAATGATGTCATTGGTACATTAACAGCCAACCCAGATCATAAATTGAGCAAAATGTTTGATTTGATTAATAATGAAGGGAAAGGAGTAGTAGTATTTATCAATCAAGAATTTCAGACCTTTGATTTGATAAAAAGATTGAACGACCTGAAAAAGGTGAAAGAAAATGATTTGAGTCCGGTAATTAAAATGGATAACAAAGATATTGGAATCGGAGCACAAATATTACATGATTTAAATATTAGTAAAATTCGATTGATATCCAATGGAAAGTATAATGTCAAAAGAGTTGGGATGATTGGTTATGGCCTAGAGATCGTGGATTATATTTCCTTTTAACTGATTATATTTTGTAAATTAATTTTCTACTATCGCTAAAAGATTCGTTTTTTGTACTTTCGCTTAAGTGAAAACTCTACGTAAAATATTATTACCATTCTCTTTACTTTATGGAGGAATCATTGACCTGCGTAATTGGGCATATAATAATGGTTTTTTAACTTCAACTTTATTTAAAACGCCAACAATTGTGGTTGGTAACTTAAATATGGGAGGAACTGGAAAATCTCCCCAAATTGAGTATTTGATACGCTTATTGGAGAATAATTATAGGATTGCCGTTTTGAGCCGAGGGTATAAAAGAAAATCAAAGGGATTTCAATTGGCCAATCAAAATTCATCATCATGGGAAATTGGGGATGAACCCTTACAATTTTACAAGAAATTTTCAAACATTATAATTGCTGTTGATTCTGATAGAACTCAGGGTATTCAGGAATTGGAAAGAATGAAAAATCCACCGGATATTATATTATTAGATGATGCTTTTCAACATAGAAAAGTAAAAGGTGGATTTAATATTTTATTGACAACTTTCGGAGATTTGTATATTGATGATTATATCTTACCCGCAGGAAATTTAAGGGAAAGGAGAAGGGGTGCAAAAAGAGCTCAAATTATCATTGTTACTAAATGCCCGAATAATTTATCTAAAGTAAAACAAAATAAAATTGAACAAAAATTAAGGTTGGAGTCGGATCAGACTATTTATTTTAGTATCATCCAATATGAAAATTTTGTAATAAATGCAGTAGAAAACATTGCTATTGAAAAGCTACCTAATTACAAGGTTTTATTGGTCACTGGAATCTCAAATTGTGATCCTTTAATTCAATTTTTGGTAAATAATAATGTTTCTTATGAGCATATGAAGTTTGCTGACCACCATGATTTTACCTTATCGGATAAACAAAAAATTTATGATAATTTTGACTCTGTTGAATCGGAAAATAAAATTATTCTAACTACTGAAAAAGATTATGTTAGAGATTTTTCAATGAGTAAAAATCAAATTTATTATCTACCTATAAAAACCAGATTTTTAAACAATGAAGAAGAATTTAATAAACAAGTTTTAAACAATGTACGACCAATTACAAGAAACAGTTAATTATTTAAAAAATAAGGGTATCAAAACACCTGATTATGGTATCGTTTTGGGAACCGGATTAGGTAGCTTAGTCAATATAATTGATGTAAAAATAAAAATTCCTTATAAGAAAATACCAAATTTTCCTGTCTCCACAGTTTCCGGTCATTCAGGTACCCTGATTTTTGGGAGTATTGGCGGTAAAACAATATTAGCCATGCAAGGAAGATTTCATTATTATGAAGGTTGGGATATGAAACAGGTTGTCTTCCCCATTCGTGTAATGAAGTATCTGGGTGTTGAAAATTTAATTGTTTCCAATGCTTCTGGTGGAGTGAATCCTGATTTTAAGGTAGGTGATATTATGATAATTACGGATCATATCAATATGATGCCAGTGCATCCTCTTAGAGGTAAGAACGATAATAGATTTGGATCTCGTTTTGTAGATATGCATGAACCCTATAATTTAAAAATGATTACCTGTTTTGAAAGTATTGCTAAGAGCCTAGATATCAAAATTCAAAAGGGAATTTATTTGGCTTTACAAGGTCCTACATTTGAAACTCCTGCGGAGTATAAAATGGTCAGGCTTATGGGAGCAGACTCGGTTGGAATGAGTACTGTTCCAGAAGTTATTGTTGCCAAACACATGGGAATGAACTGTTTTGGTTTGTCGGTAATAACGGATTTGGGCATTGAAGGTCATATTGAAGAGGTTTCTCATGAAGCCGTTCAGTTGGCGGCCAAATCTTCTGAAAAGGAAATTGGTAATTTGGTGGAAACTTTTATTTTACAATATTAAGTTTCTATACTGAACACAAAAAAAGCGCCGATTTACCAAACGACGCTTAACTTACTAACTCAAAATTAATCAATGAAAACAAAGTTTATGAGGAACTTTGCATTCTTTGAGTTTATCACAAAATTCATGCCATAATTTTAAGTAAAATGTTAATCAATTGTTAAACAGTTGAATAAAATTTTAAAAAAAAGTGCCCCTAATAAAATAGAGGCACTTAGCTTACTAACTCAAAATTAATTATAATGAAAACAAAATTAATGGGGAATTTTGCATTCATTGTAATATTTACAAAATACGTGCCAAAACCCTCTTTAAAAGTTAAAATATTGTTAAAAACAGTAAAATAAGACTAGAGATAAAGGAATTCTATTTTAAATGTTTGTGAGCACGGTAAGAAGATCTAACTAAAGCACCACTTTCAACATGTCTGAATCCCATTTCCAAGCCAATTTTCTTATATTTTTCAAACATATCAGGAGTGATAAATTCAAATACGGGTAAATGCTTTTTACTAGGTTGTAAATATTGTCCCAGAGTTACAATATCTACTTTTGCCGATCTTAGATCTTTAAGTGTTTCTATGACTTCATTTTCCTTTTCACCCAAGCCTAACATGATTCCTGATTTGGTTCTGTCTTGGCCACTTTCCTTAATATATTGTAAAACTTCCAAACTTCTATCGTATTTGGCTTGAATTCTAACTTCTCTTGTTAGTCTTCTCACTGTTTCTAAATTATGAGAGATAATTTCAGGAGCCTCTTTAATCAATCGATCAATATTTCTACGATCCCCTCTAAAATCGGGGATCAACGATTCTAAAGTGGTTGTTGGGTTCGTTCGTCGAATGGCTTGAATAGTTTCTGCCCAGATAATAGAACCACCATCTTTTAAATCATCTCTGTCTACAGACGTAATTACCGCATGTTTAATTTTCATCAAATAAATGGATCGAGCCACTTTCTCAGGCTCATCCCATTCAACACTCTCTGGTTTCCCAGTTTTGACACCACAAAATCCACATGATCTCGTGCAAATGTTTCCTAAAATCATGAAGGTGGCAGTTCCTTCTCCCCAACATTCTCCCATATTTGGACAACTACCACTAGCACAAATTGTATTGAGTTTATATTTGTCTACAAGTTGTCTTAAATCAGTATACTTTTTACCAACCGGTAATTTCACCCGAAGCCAGTCCGGCTTTTTGGTACGGGTTTCAATAAGTATCTCTTCTGGCATGTTGCTAATTTTGGTATGCAAATTTACAAATTCATGAGATACCATACATTAAAACCCACCAAAAATATAATTCCCAGATAACTCAATATTTTCATTCCTAAAGAAGGTCTCCATTCCTTAGGAGTATGCCTGCCAGAAATTAAAATAAAATTAATGATGGCATAAAAAGGTGCGGTTAAAAATGAAAGAATCGTTGCAATTTTCACTAATAAACCCATTTCAGACATGAAATATTTTAGTATTATAATGGTACCGAGTGATAGGAAAATAATCCAAAACCAATACATTTTTTTTGATTTAGAATTCCAAAGCAATTGAACCGTTCTTGTCATGGTTCTTGGAGAGCCATCCAAGGTTGTTAATGTGGTGCTAAACATAGTTGTAAAGGCCGCAATACCAATCACCAGATACATAGAAGTCCCTATATTTTTTGTATATAAACTTATCAATTGCTGAGCAAACTGGCCTGCGTTTGGACTAAAATTTTCTCCGGAATCAAACATAACCAAAGCACCTAAAGAAATAAAACAAAATCCTAATAAAATGGTTCCAACGTAGCCTATATTAAAGTCCAGTATACTTTTTTTAGTATCAAATTCTTTGTGATCTTTTTTCTTTTCAATTGTCCAAAGGGAGTGCCAAATGGAAATTTCTATAGGTGCTGGCATCCAACCCATAAAGGCAATTAAAAAACTTATTTCCAGGGTTTCTTGTGGTAGTATTTGAGTGAAACTAAATGATTTGTCAACATTAAAAATAGTCACTAATACTGCAGAAACAGTGGTAATTGTAAGGATAATAATGATGAACTTCATTGAATTATCCAATATTTTATATTCCCCTCTCAATAGAATTAACAGACCAACAAGGGTTACAATAATACTCCAGGTAACCGGATCATCGGTAAGTCCAAATAAATTAATGGCTAGACCAGCAGTAACAATTGTGACTGCTGCTTGTAAAGTAAACATTAATATTAAATTTAAAAAAAAGTAAATGATTAAAACACCTTTACCCAATTTGAGATAACCATCTAGAAGGCTTTCTCCAGTAGCACTTGCATATCGAGGCCCATATTGAAAAAAAGGATATTTGAATAAATGAACCAAAAATAAGGCCCATATCAAACCAAAGCCAAAATCTGCTCCAGCTCTGGTAGATTGAACCAGATGGGAAACACCAATGGATGCACCTGCAAATAGGAGACCTGGACCCAATAATTTAAAAATATTTGATTTTTTAGAATTCATCCGGGGCTCTAATCAAACTTTAAAAAAAACTATTTAGTCGTGATTATTTCAGCCAATAATTTCTTAGCTCTCAATAATTTGACCTTAATATTATTCATTGGTTCATCTAATTTTTGAGAAATTTCTTTATAACTAAAATCATGGAAATACCTGAGATTAATCACTTCCTGATAGTGTGGTTTTAATTGTCGGATATAAGCTTTTAATTTGGCTAAATTTTGTTCTTGAATCAATTGATCAGCAGGAGAAGGATCCTCATCAATAAGCTCATGAATTTCATATTGATTTTTATTGATTGATACAGTTTCTGTCTTTTTCTTTCTTAAATGATCTATATAAATATTATTAGAAATTGTAAAAAGCCAAGTTTTAAACTGATAATTATCGTCAAAAGTGTCAATCTTATCAAAAGCCTTTGCAAAGGTTTTGATGGTAGTATCTTCTGCTTCATCTTCATTATTGCATTTATTCAGTTGAAAATGATAAACATCTTTCCAGTATAAATTGAGAAGAGAATGAAAAGCCTTTTGATCAGCTTTTTTGGCTTGATTAATTAAAAGAGAAATGTCTGTATTATCGGCCATGAATAATTTTACCAATGTTTTGGTGGAGCAAATATATTCCTTATAAGTATATAGAATTGTATAAATATAATCGAAATTTCATATATAGGGGCAAATCTAATTAAATCTTTTTCATTTAGTTTTTTGGCTGACTTGTAAATAATTATATACCAAATTATTAATCTAATCAATATTAGGGATGATACAAGTACAGTATCTATTTGCAATACTAGTAAGGTGAAAGCAAGTATCCAAAATGATATTTGAGATAGATAAAATATTCCTAATAAGAATTTATGGATGAATTTATAATGTGAAGCCGTTGTGATATGCCGTCTTTTCTGCTGAATCCACTCTTTAAAGATAGTCTTTGGTTCAGAAATTGTATAGCTGTTTTTTTCAAAGCAGATAGCAGTATTATATCGGTTGGCAATTTGATTAACAAATAAATCATCATCACCCGACGATATTTTTAGATGATTGTTAAATCCATCTGCTTTCAGGAATTCTCTCTTTTGATAGGCTATGTTTCTGCCAACCCCCATATAAGCAATCCCTGCTTTTGCGTATGAAAAATATTGAATGGCAGTAAATAATGTTTCAAAACGAATGAGTTTGTTTAGAAACGATTTTTTTATTTTTCGATAAGCTCCATATCCTAGTATTAGGGACTTTTTCTCTGAAAATTGGGTATTCATTTCGCTTATCCATTGAGTTGATTTTGGTTTGCAATCAGCATCTGTTAACAATAAATGTTCGAATTTTGATGATTTTATTCCTAGAGCTAGGGCAGCCTTTTTTCCATTTGATGATTTTTCATCTATACCAATGATTTGAATCAGTAAATTTTCGGAGGCATATTTTTTTTTGAAATTCAACATTATATTCAAAGATTGATCAGTAGAAGCATCATCTATCAAAACAATTTCAAACAAAGGATATTTCTGACAAGCAAATTCCGGAAGAAAATATTGAAGATTTTTTGCCTCATTTTTTGAGCAAATAATCAAGGAAACAGGAGGAAAATTAGGATTGGTAACTTTAGTTTTCGCAAAAGAAAACCTGACAAATATAAAAAGATAAAAAAAAGATTGAATAAAAATTATAATACAAAATGTAATAATTAATAGCATTCTGTTCTAAGAATTATTTGATGATGCTTTTGAAGTGTTAATGTTCTCTAAATTAGTTTGGCAACCTTCTTCATTACCGCATCCACAAACAATACCTTGTTCCTTCATTTTGACATTCTTACCAGCGCACGTTCCGTCAAATTCACCATCTTTTTTTGCCCAAATTTTAATGGCAATTCCTGCAAATGCCAGGCCAATAAGTATGATAGACAATAATAAAATTCTCATAAGAATACCAGTAAAAATTCGATTGCAAAGTTACATATAAATAAAAAATTTCACTATAAAATCATTAATTTTTTCTATTTAGATTTTGTAAAAATAAATCCGTGTCTTGCTTAAAGTCATCTTTAAAAAACTCATGATCTGATTTACATTTGGATTTTAATAATTTCATATCGCTATTCCAATTGCTTCCATCAAAAAAAGATAGACCTTTAAAATCTCTGACTTTATAAAGAGACTTAGTACCGTAACAGGTTCCTAGGTAAGTATATTTTAAATTATTTTGATTAGCCCAATTGATTACACTATACATCATCCATTTTCCTAATGAATATTCCTGGTATTCCAATTCAAAAAATGCAAACCAATAATGTAAGGTGCTATTTTCAATGATAGTAATTACATAACCTACTTTTTTGCCTTTCAATTTAAATTCAAAAACATGTGAAATACTTTGGGAACTTAAAATATAAGACAACCTTTCTTTACTTATGGCCTCACTAAACCTTTTAGTAGCAAAATCAAGACAGAAATTCTGAAATTCAACATCATTTACGTTAAATTGATGAATAGGAATCACAGCTAGTTTAGGTTCAAGATCGGCAATTTTTTTGGCAACCCTTCTATTTTCTGAAGATTCTTTAAACTTGTCCAGTTCAACCCTCAAACTTCTAGCCAGATAATAGGTCTCTTCTTTTAAATGGATATCATTGGAATAGGGTAAAAAACCTTTTTGATAAATTTCGGGAATTTCACTTTGGGCTTCTTTGATACAGTAAATAGCATAATTAAAGGTGTAGGTGCTATAATCAATGATACTTTCTGATTTAAATATTTTCATTGGGATAATTAACGGATTTGTAAACTTAATAAAATCTAAAGAATGAAAGCATCAAAAAAAATTTGATGCTTTCATTCAATTAAAACTATAAGGGTTTTTATTCTTTAATAAGTTCATTTTGAATATTCTGTGGAACAGGGTCAAAGGATGAAAAACTAGTTTTAAAAGTAGCTCTTCCCTGGGTTTGTGAACGTAAACTCGTTGAATACTTATACATCTCTGCCAAGGGTACCCTAGCTTTGATAATCTGATGTCTTCCATCACTGTCCATTCCGAGAATCACCGATCTTCTGGATTGTAAATCTGTCATTACATTACCCATCAAATCTTCGGGTACCCTAACTTCCAAATCGTGAACTGGCTCCATTAACTTAGGTTTGGCTGCTAAAAAGGCAGCTTTAAAAGCATGTGCCCCAGCTATTTTAAAGGAAATATCATTAGAGTCTACAGAATGCATTTTGCCATCATAGACCATTACTCTAATGTCTCTAGCGTAAGAACCTGTTAGAGGCCCTTCTTCCATTACTTCTAAAATTCCTTTCATCACAGATGGAAGATATCGAGCATCAATTACACCTCCTGTTATGCAATTGTAAAATATCAATTTTCCGCCCCAGTTCAATTCAACTTCTTCCTTTTTTCGAATATTAAACCCTTCCGGATCCGCCATTCCCTCATACCAGGGTTCAATTTTTAAATGGACTTCTCCAAATTGACCAGCACCTCCGGATTGTTTTTTGTGCTTATAACTTGTAGATGCCGGACGTTGAATCGTTTCTCTATAGGCAATTCTGGGTTGTTCAAACAAAGCTTTAATTCCATATATATTTTGTAAAGTCCAGTCTATAGTAGCCAAATGTAATTCGCCTTGACAAGTAAAGATCAATTGTTTGATTTCATTGGAATATTTAATATCTGTTGTTGGATCCTGACTATGAATTTTCCTGAATACTTCGCTTAACTTTTCTTCATCTTTTTTGTTAACTGCCTTGATTGACTTTCTAATTCTAGCATCTGGAAAAATAATGGGTTTGATAGTATTGTCATAATCGTTGGCTCTTAAGGTGTCATTGGTTTCTGTATGTTTTAATTTTAAGGTCGCGCCAATATCTCCAGCAGTTAATTTATCAACCGCATGACGCTTTTTCCCGTCCATGATAAAAAGTTGATTTAAATTTTCAACTTCACCGGTTCTGGAATTTACCAGTCGGTCATTTTGTTTCACCTCGCCTGATTTGACCTTGAAAAAAGTAATCTGTCCGATATTAGGTTCATGGAAGGTTTTAAAGATGAAAAGAGCCGTGGGTTCATTGGATTTGCAAACAATATCATTGCCTTCCAAACTTTGTTCCGGTTTTAAATCAGCGGCCGCAGGAGCAACATTATCTATAAAGCCCATTAACCTTCCGCTACCCATATCATTTGCAGCTGAAATACAAAATACTGGGAATAACTCATGATTCAGCATTCCTTTTTGAATTCCTAATCTCATTTCATCTTCATTCAATGTACCCTTGTCAAAATATAATTCCATCAATTCTTCGTCATTTTCTGCGGCTTTTTCAACCAGTTCATTGTGTAAATAATCGGCGATTTCTTTTTCACTATCAGGAATTTCTAATTTTTCAGGTTTGCCTCCTTCAGGTTTAAATTTATACACCTTCATTTTTAGAACATCAACAATGCATTGGGCGCCGTCAATAATTATAGGATATTGAACTTTTACTGCATTATTCCCTACAAGGTCAATAATACTTTGATAGCTTTGATCAAAATTGGCTTTTGGATGGTCAATTTGATTAATGACAAATAATGTTGGTCGACTAAATCGATTGATGTACTCCCAGATAATTTCAGTACCAATTTCCACTCCGTGTTGTCCATTAATCACTGTGACTAAGGAATCAGCAACCCTCATGGTAGAAGCTATTTCACCAATGAAATCATCCAATCCCGGAGTATCGATTATATTTATTTTGTAATTCCGCCATTCAGTATGTAATGGAGTTGCGTAGATAGAAGTTTCACGTATGTGTTCAATTTCATGATAATCAGAAATTGTGTTTTTGTCTTCCACCTTTCCTCTACGGTTTAGTAATCCGGCTTCAAAGAGCATGGTTTCTGCCAAAGTGGTTTTGCCGCTATTGTGGGCTCCCACCAAAGCAATGTTTTTGATATGTTTTTCGTCATATACTTTCATAAGTCGATGATTTTATAGATTTTCTATAAAGTTAATAAAATATATGATATTAATTTTATGACAAATGTTTGTTTAGAATGATTAAAAAATATTTTATAAATTTAAATTCTGATCTTGGAATGTTTTAAATTTGGAGATATAGAGAAAAGAAATTTTATGAAATAAAAACGAACAAATGAAAATGACTATAACAACAATTATAATTTTGATCATCATTGGAATTGCTGCCGGAATATTTAGTGGATTAATTGGAGTAGGAGGTGGATTGATAATGATCCCCTTATTCGTTCTACTTATTGGGTTGAATCAACATGAAGCTCAGGGCTTAAGTCTGGCAGTAATGCTGCCACCTGTAACTCTTTTAGCCGCATTGAATTACCATCAGGCTGGAGCCATCAATTGGAAAATGGCCTTGATAGTTTCATCTTTTTTTATAATTGGAGGTTATTTCGGTTCTAAATTTGCACTTAAAATTGATCAACAGACCCTAAGAAAAGTTTTTGGTATTGTTATTTTAATAGTCGCCTTAAAAATGATTTTTGGGAAATAACAACAATGGTATATTAATTCATTTTATAGTCAATAAAGCTATTCTAATAATTCAAGTACACTTAACATAACACAATGGTCAGTAGCTTTGTCATTGCAAATAACTTTGGTTTCTAATACTCGCCATTTATTGGCTGGACGGTATAAAACATAATCAATTTTTGCTCTTGGCGGTCCATCTGATGGAATGGT
The DNA here is from genome assembly GCA_030621915.1 of Flavobacteriaceae bacterium. GTDB lineage: Bacteria > Bacteroidota > Bacteroidia > Flavobacteriales > Flavobacteriaceae > Lutimonas. The sequence goes on along the minus strand of JAUXGV010000023.1, from coordinate 6,924 downwards.
AGGTTCAAATTTTGAGTCTGATGGAGTCCAATGTTCAAATAGTAGTTTCATAGCTTCACTTTCGGGTCTAGAGTTTAAATCTCCAGCAAGTATGGTAGGAATGTCATCTTTAGTAAAAAGTTCATTCAATTGTTGGGCTTGATTGTTTCTATCGGTAGCATCTCTTGTATGGTCTAAATGTGTACCGATAAAACGGATCACATCCCCACTTTTAATCTTCACATTGACTTCTATTGCTGACCTTGGTTCTTTATCTTCTCGAGCCGGTAAGGGGTGGTTTTGCGTACTTAAAAATGAATATTTTGAAAGAGCTCCTTCTCCATATTCACCGCCGTCATAAGACATGGCTTTTCCAAATACAGGAGACATTTTTGTTCGCTGACCTAACTCTGTAACCAAATCATAATTTCGGGCTCTTTTGGTTTTAAAATCAACTTCTTGCAAAGCCACTAAATCCGGATGAACATCGTTGATTACTTTTGCCAACAAATCCAAATCAAATTTTTTCTCGGCGTTTGGGGTTTCACCGTGATAAATATTAAATGTTAAAACACGGACAATTCGTGAAGAGTCTACCTCAGTTTGAGCTAATAACAAGTTTGCCGAGAAGGTGAGGAAAAGGATGATTAATAATTTGAATTTTGAAACTTTAATTGATTGAAGTTTTATGGACATGGCTGGTAAATGTTTCATTTTAATACTAAAAATTTATTTTATAATTGGATATTTGAGGAGAAACAGGAGTGTCGTAGGTATTTCCAGACATACCCAAATCTAAAGGGCTGGGTGTCATCCATTCACTTTTTACACCTTCAATGCTCATGGTACCCTTTTTATTGAGCGTTGCAAAAGCATATAATGGGTCTGTATAACCCGCAATATGTGGTAGGTTGGGATATTGCTTGTAGAGGTCTTTAGGGAACCTGTCCATAGATGTATATTTTTGAGTCCATTGATATGACAGACTGTTGATCCCTATATAATCGATCTCTCTCTGTTTAAAATGATAATCAGTATGATTATGTCCATTTAGAGAACAAATAATTTTTTCATTATGTGTTTCCATGATTTTTTGCAATTTCTCACGATTTTTTACACCATACCATAAACTTTGATGACAAAATACAAGCGTAGGATTTTTGGTAACTTCCAGATCTGATTTAAACCAGTCAATTTGCTCTTCATTTACAAAAGTTCTTATACTTGAATCAACATAGAAATTGGCATTTTTATAATCGATAAACTGACCATCCTGATATAAAAAGTTAGCATCTAATATGATAAAATGATAGCCTCCTAAATCGTAAGAATAATAGGTCTTAGGCATGCCCCAGAAATCCAACATTTCTTCTTTAGAATTTTTATCCATATCGTGATTTCCTAAAACATGGTATTTGGGTCCATTATATTGCTCCCAAATATTTAGAAAATTTTTATTTTTTTCTTCTGCAAAACAAAAATCACCCATTTGAATGATAAAATCAACCTTGCGCTTTTGAGCTTGATTGATAAAAACTTCCAATCGTTTATCGGCATCAGGCATCAAATCTTTATGAACATCTGAAACAATTCCAAATTTCAATTTTTTGGATGTACTTTCGGTGGTAAATGAAGGGCTAAATGATAATACTGTGGTAGGTATTATGCTTGCCGCTACACCAAACCCCAATTGGTTTATAAAATTCCTTCTTTTCATCTTTAAATTTTTAGTTATTCTGTTTGGTTCTTTTCACTATAAAATAGGCTCCAAATCCAGTTAATATAATAAAAATTAAGAGAGAATAAAGTACCCATTTACCAGAATCAATTTCATCACTTTCTGTTCGATCAGATTCAGTATGTTGAACCTCTGGTACATCTCCAAATTCTTTATCCAAATCGAAAACCAAAGGTTCAAAAGAAATCCCGTCAGGATCAGAAGCAACTTTATTTTCTATAGATAATATTCTACTCATCTCTGTCAATACCATTGGATTATCCACATCAAAACCCAGAGTATTGCTTAAATTCTGCCTGATTGGCTTGGGCCAATTTAAAGGCATTTGATATCCAAGCATCCATTTCCTGTCCAAACCACATTCACAATCGGCACCTATAATAGATAAATATTTATAGACGGTGTCTTCATTTATTTGAGTATATGAAATTTTTTCGCCCATAATTCTTCCTCTACCATAAACCACCAAAGCTATGGGATGATCAGGTATTTCATAAATTCCAAAACTCCAAAGCATCACTTTTTCCTGTTCAAACTCCTTATTTGAAATTTGAATCATGTTAGGCCCAACATCAACTTGTTTGGGCATATTGGGCATGATGTTTTCAACGCTCTTACAGGTTTTATTAATCAATTCACTAGCCAATTGATTTTCTAAGATGTTTTTTCCATCAATCAAAATAACCGAGGCATAAGCTTCTGGTAAATAGTTAAGTAATTGCTTTCTTACTGGAGAACTTAAGGCATTGTTTAAAATATCCGTTTTTGATAATTCAATCATTCTGCCATCTGGAGCTGCTAATACATAGGCAGGGAACACAAGTTTTTGATCTTTAGCAAACTTTATTACCGGATTATCTTCATCTACTATTAAATTAAGTCCTCGGCCAACGATATTGGATTCTGCAAAATTATGTTCCAGTTGTTTTGGGAAAAATGAAGAATTTTCATCTATTCTATACAAAACATAGGTAACCTTTGAAAGGGTTGAAAAACCAATTTCTCGAATGGTATATTTACAAGCAAATACTGAAGTATATGCTAAAAAAACAATAAATGCGGTATATAATTTTGGTTTATTCATCATCATCTTCTTACTTAATGAAACAATAGGTTTTTGCCAATCCTTTGCTTTGCCATGTGCTGACCTTCTAGTTGTAAATTATAATACCCGTTACCATTGCCTATGAGATAGTCAATTTTAACAGGATGCAGGCCTTCTTTTAAATATAAAGGCTCACTAACTTCTTCACCACCTTTATTTTCCAATTCTTTTTTTTCATGAAAATAAACTTTACAAAGTCCTCCCTGAGCCTGACTACTGATAGTGTAGATTCCATCTTCAGGAATTCTGATAAACCCATTAAATTGTAATCCGAATCGGGTTTCATTTTCATAAGGATGAATACTAATTTCATCGGTTACAGATTTTTTGTTTGGTATAATTTGATCCAAATCAAGATCCTGATCTTTTTTCCCATTTCCCTTATAATAATTTCTTAGAATCCCGGGTTTGACATCAGTTTTCACGCTCTCCGTCAAATCAGGTATCAGCATTTCAAAACTTGTTTCCTCACTTTCAAAATTTCCATTTTCTTCCTGCCAGAAGGTTTTGGCTTTAATAATAGTATTTTCTTTGAAAATTATGGGTTTGCTATATTTGGGCGAATTGATAGTTGGTTTTGTCCCATCAACGGTATAATAAATGTCTCCTGTATTTGCTTTTAAATCCAATTTGAATTCCCAATTGCCATCCACTAAAAGCGGTAATTCAACAATGATTGGTTCCGGTCTAAATCTTATAAATTCTTTTGATCGTATATAAGAAATTTCTTCACCTTTATTTTTAACATATACAATGGCTTGTAAATCAGTATTTTTATCGACGAATATCGGTTTTGTATATTTTGCAGAACTTTTGGTAGGTATGGTACCATCTAATGTATAATAAACCTCTTTATTTTGAGGATCTTTTGATTTAATGGTAATAGAAAGCGTGTCTACAAATTTTTCGTCTCTATAAATAAAAGTCAGAGGAGCTCTGGATTTTGGCGTAAATACCATTGATGTTTCCAGCCAGTTTCCACAGCTACACCCACCGCCTGCTTCTGGGGAAAGAACCATTCCCTGAGCGGGTATGGTGCTTAACCAACAATCTGGTCGTAGGCGTTCCCATTTGGTAAACTTATTGGTGTCAAAGTTAAATTGTGTAACACTTCCTCCCCTATAAAATGCTGATTGCTCTGTCAAGGCGTAAGATGCACAGCCATGACCGGCTTTTGGTACTTCCATTTTCAACAATTCACCGCTGTCCAATTTAAATATTCCAGGTTTAACAATCAGCCTATTATTAACAATAGCAGGCCTTGAAAAATGAGCTCCATGATTATCTGAAGGCCATTTCAAAGTATTTTCCCATTGTAATTCACCGGTTTCTGCACTATAATTGTAAATATAATAACTCCCTTTTAAAGAGGCTACGATAACAATTCTTCCCTGGCTACCAGCCATAAAATTTGCTGCATGTCCTGGTTTTGTATAAACTGGTTTTTCCCAAATCATCTTACCAGAATCCGGACTGATACAGACCATATATAATTTCTTAAAAATCTCATAATTAGCCCTGTTTTCTTTGCTCAGTTTAAAATTGGGATTTCTTGATTCCAGAAAATAAATTCGGTCGTTAGTGATGGTTATGGACGGGTTCAAAATGTATGATTTTGGATTTTTGTAATTCCAAAGTTTCTCTTTCTTATTTTTCTCAAGTGCAAATATTTCTGAACTTACCACCTGATGTGTCAGTGGTCCCGACTGGGCATCATACCATCCGCCACCTCCATAATAGTTTGTATAATTGCTGCCTTTTGGGATAGCAGAGCCTATTATTTTATCTTTAATAAGACTTATATAGCCCCAATCATTATTTTCAGAAGAATTTGAGTCCATCACAGGAATAATATTGTCAATGGCTCCATTTTCGTTATCTATTTTTAATAAATTACTTTTATGAGCAATGTATAAGTGGTTATCATCCGCGACCCAATTACTACAATCGCGTAAGATGTTCATCCTTGCCAAACCAGGAATTTCTTTAGACCAAAACACATTGCCATTATAAGCATCAACAGCAATAATTCGTTCTTTACCTTGAACAAACATTTTACCATTGACGGCCAAAGGAGATGGTTTTCTACCACTTCTATCTGTTTGAAATCGGGGACCTGGACGGCCCATCCATTGAATTTCAAAATCATTTGTAGAAGTTGATCCCCAAAGGCTTTCTCCGCCAAAAGCACTGTTGTCAGCCAAGCCATATTGATGGGTCCATTTCCCTGCCGTTTCGTAGGGTGCTTTGATAAGAAGTTCATAATTCTCATTAGAAATTTGGTTCACTTGCCACATATTTTTGGATTGGCTAAACCAAGATGCCAAATCATTTTCTTCCTTTTCAACAATTACATACGCTTTTGGTTTTATCAACCGAATGGCTTCATCTGCTTTTACAGTTTTACCGTCATTGATTACAATAATATTTGCAATATCACCAGTTAGGGGTAAATTGGAATAACTGTCAGTAGATTGCACCGTAATTTTACCGCCATATAAGCCGGTCGACTGAAGCTTTTTTCTATTTTTTTCAACTTTGGAATCTGAAGTTTCAAAAATGATGACTTTTAAAGGGGTATGTTCTGCTATTTCTAATCCTAGATCTATATTTTTAGTTCCAAAAATAATCGCCAAGCCTTTTTCTGAATTGTTTAATTCAAGTACCTTCTGTAAAGTTTCACTTCGCTTTATTGAAGGATCATGCTCAATTGGATCGGTAGAATAATTAAAGAAATTGTCATAGTCAAAGAACTTAGTTTTCTTATCCCCCGCCTTTATCTGATATTGATATTTGAAATCCTTTCGTACATTATCAACAATAAATCTATGTTCAGTCTTGGATTTATCTTCCTTAATTTCCTTTAGTTCATAGTCATTTTTCCATATGATATTGCTGATTATGGGTTGTTTTGAGATGAAATGTATTTCTACCCGATTTGGTCCTAAAGCATTGATGAAAGGCCCTACTTCTAATTCTAAATCACCTTCTTCAATGTTTCGTTGTTCGTTGTTTATTTTATCTATACTAGCTAGTTTGTCAACATTTTCTTTATAAAGTTTGCTGTTCATCTTATTGCCTACAAAACGATAAATCCGTCCATCTCCAGTGGAAGCATATAAGGCACCATTGGCTACCGCCAAGGCATAAATTGTACCTTGAACAGGAGTTTCCCAAAGAGGATGACCATTTTTAGTACTTACCGCGTATAATTTATCTGTACCACCAACATAAAGTGTATTTCCTGAAATTATTATTCTATGTGCTTCATAATTTCGTTTTGACCATATTACTTTTTTTGAATTTCGGTTATAGGCTGAAATAGAATTGTCAGTAAGTATATAACTCATGCTATCTTTAACAACCATTTCCTTTCCACCTTTGAACGACATGAATTGAGCATGTTTACCTCCTTCATCTGAAATTTTATTGGAGTCATAACCCAATGTTTCCATGATGCTTTTTTCCCTTGAAGTTTGAGCATGAACAATATTTAATTCAGGTGTAATTAACACAAAACAACCTCCTGTTCCTGCCAGCTGACCTTGACTCACGCCATTTTTTTTATCGAAAAAAATAGGAGATATTCTTCCTTGAGGCTGAACTAATTTGTTTCCTGTAGAGGCCATGGCTCCTTCTAGGGTCAGATCCTCAAATTTTTGAATATAGGTCCCAGTTTTATCAACTTTCCCTGTTTTAATATCAACTGCACAAAAATAGGAATCTTTCCAAGGAAGTAATGAAGCTCCAAAATAAGCAATGCCCTGTTCAACCAATACACCTGTTCTTACCGGCCAAAAAGAAATCAATGAATTATTATTCATAACTTTTTGATATTCATTTTCAGTAGGTGAAAATTGCCAAACCAAACTTCCATTAGAAGCCTTGATACAATAGGCATATCCATCGTCAGAACCAAAATATAATTTGCCTGAATGAAAAGTGGGTGCAACTCGAATTGGCCCTCCTGTGGTATATGTCCATAATTCCTCACCGGTTTTAACATCAATACAATGAATAGCATGGTCGGAAGTGGATCCATAATATAACTTATCACCAACAATAATAGGGTAGTAGGCCAAATCATAATCGCGCATAGAAG
>JAUXGV010000017.1 GCA_030621915.1 Flavobacteriaceae bacterium | reverse complement strand
ATTTCAGTTCGTGATGGGTTGCCTTCCATTACTGTTGGAGACTGCAAACCTTGTTTCATGAAATCAGGATCAGTTGCCGTTGTCCAATATCCTAAAGAAGTTCCTAAATCCATCAAAGGGTCACCAAGAGTACACATTTCCCAATCTAAGATGGCTGTGATTTCTTTCCAGGAATCATCTTTGAAAACCACATTATCATATTTAAAATCGTTATGAATTATAGTATGGTCATATTCTTTAGGCTGATTATCCTTCATCCAAAGCATTACCTTTTCAGCAGTGGGTACATTGTCCGTGGCAGCAGCCAAATATTGCTTAGCCCAATTGGTAACCTGACGCTCGATATAACCTTCTGGTCGACCCAAATCTTCAAGTCCCGCAGCTCTATAATCAATTTGATGAAACGCTACAAAAGTATCTAGCCAGGTATATGAAATTGTTTTGAATTCGTCAGGAGTAACCTGTCTTTTATGAGCTTCTTTTGCTGTCAAAATTTCTCCGGTTACTTTGCTCATGATATAAAAAGGAGCTCCAATAATTTCAACATCCTCTGTGTAGGCAAATGTCTTTGGTATTTTCGTAAACACCTTGTTCAAGTTATGGATTACTTTGTATTCCCTTCCCATATCATGCCCTCGTTTTGGGGCAGCGAACGGAGGACGTCGCAGAACATATTCGGTATCCTCAATGTTTAAAAGATAGGTAAGGTTTGAAAATCCGTTGGAGAATTGAACAACGTTTAATTCACTTTTGACATCAGCAATCAAATTTTTTTCCAACAAAAAAGCTTTTAGATTTTTTTGATTTAATTCTTCTCCTTCACGAACTGGTTTTATCTGTTGATTTTCAGCCATTTTTTCCTTAGGAATATTTTTTTATTATGTTCTTACCTAGTTGACTCATATGTACTTCATCTGGACCATCTGCTAATCTCAGCATTCTTGCAGCAGCAAAAAAGTGAGCCAACGGAGTGTCGCTACAAACGCCCATTCCTCCCATTATCTGAATGGCTCTATCAATAACCTTTAGGGCCATATTTGGAGCTATTATTTTAATCATTGCAATCAGGTCTTTGGCATCTTTATTCCCCTTTCTATCCATTTTATCTGCAGCCGAAAGCACTAATAAACGTGTTTGTTCTATCTCACAGGCAGATTTTGCAACATCTTGGCGAATGCTGCTGTAGGTATCTAAAGTTCTCCCAAAAGGAGTTCGTTTTGTGGTTCGTTCTGACATCAATTCCAATGAACGTTGTGCCATACCAATTAATCGCATACAATGGTGAATTCTACCCGGACCTAAACGACCTTGAGCTATAGCAAACCCTTGTCCTTCACCAACCAATAAATTTTCTTTGGGAACACGTACATTATCTAAAACTATTTCCGCATGCCCCTCAGGGGAATCATTATAACCAAAAACGGTCAAAGGCCTTACAATTTTTAATCCCGGTGTATCCATTGGAACTAAAATCATACTTTGTTGCATGTATCGAGGAGCATCGAAATCAGTTTTTCCCATGACAATAGTAATCTTACAATTCGGATCCATAGCTCCCGATGACCACCACTTTGTTCCGTTAATTAGATAGTCATCTCCATCAGCAACAATTGACGTTTCAATATTAGTTGCGTCAGAAGAAGCTACATCAGGTTCGGTCATTAAAAAAGCAGAACGAATGTCTCCTTTCATCAAAGGTTTTAACCACTTTTCTTGTTGTTCAGGTGTACCGTATTTTGCTAACACCTCCATGTTGCCTGTATCTGGAGCACTACAATTGAATATTTCAGACGACCATAACATACGTCCCATAATTTCAGCTAGTGGCGCATATTCCAAATTAGTAAGTCCGGGACTTAAATCACCATATACTTTGGGAAGGAAAAGATTCCATAATCCAGCATCTTTTGCTTTTTGCTTAAGCCCTTCGAGACCGGGCCATTTTTTCCAAGCATTTGCAGGATCTCTGTTAAATGTTTCTACTTCCTCCTCCATTGGAGCGACATGGGTCGCTATAAACTGCTTTAGTTTTACTTGAAGTGCAACTGACTTTTCACTGTATTCGAAATTCATAGGTGTATTTTTTATCCTGAAATTAAATAACCGCCATCTGCAGCATATACTCCACCAGTTATGTAAGAACCTGCATCTGAAGCCAAAAGCATTATAACTCCGGCCATCTCGTCGGGTTCGGCCATTCGTTGAAGCGGTACCGTTTGGTTATACCCAGCGACCAGTTTTTCATTTGACCAAAGGCTTTTACTAAACTTGGTTTTGATAAGCCCTGGACAAACTACATTTGAGCGAATGCCCCATTTTCCCCATTCTTTTGCCTGATTTTTTGTCAACATAATCAGAGCTGATTTCGTCATACTATATAGACCCAATCCGAAGCCTGGATGAATTCCTTCGACAGAAGAAATATTTATAATACTTCCACTTTTATTCGCTTTCATATGTGGATGCACTAAGTTAGAAAGCAACCAAGGTGCTTTTACATTTACATTCATTATTTTATCAAAAATTTCTTCACCGGAACTTTCCAAAGGGCCATAAAAAGGGTTGATGGCAGCATTGTTCACCAAAATATCAATTCGGCCATACCTTTCTATCGTTTTTGTAACTAGTGCTTCACGTTGTTCTGCCTCGCCAATGTGGCAAGCTATTCCTATGGCCTCCAGACCCGCTTTATTGAAATATTTAGCAAGGGTATCAACGGCATCTTGTTTTCTACTGCTGATGACTAATTTAGCACCGTTCTCTGCCAATCCTCTTGCAATTGACAGACCAATTCCTTTACTGGAACCGGTTACAATAGCTACTTTTCCGGTAAGGTCAAATTTTTGTTTTATAGTACTCATATATGTTCTTTTTATTATTAGGCAAAAACCTTTTTATCCGTTCCGATAGTCAAAGCCCGACTATTGTCCATTAAGATTTCTGCTAGTCCTGTTGTTTTTGGAAGTTCATATTTAAAATAAAACTCCATTGCGTGTATTTTACTTTCGTAAAAACCTGTGCTGTTCTCCGTGCTTCCATTTACCAATGCATTTTGCGCTTCACGGGCCATGTCTAACCACAACCATCCTATTATTATGTTACTGAAAAATTCCATAAATGGAGTGGCATCTGCCAAGAAGCGCTGATAGTCTCCCTTCTTCGCGAAACCCATTAATGCTCGTAAAACTTGCTGTGTCAAGTCCAATTTAGCATTCAGTTTTTGAGCATACGGAGTAAGAGGTTCAAGCATCATACTCGCTCTGATAGAATTCATTATTTCTTGAGATAACAATTGCCAAGCCTTCCCATTATCCATGGTTATTTTACGACCCAATAAATCTTGCGACTGAATTCCTGTTGTGCCTTCGTAAATTGCGAAAATCCGGATATCTCTCAAGTATTGTTGTAAAATGTAATCAGAGCAGTAACCATATCCCCCTAAAACTTGTAATCCATTATCAACGGCTGTTTTACCCATTTCGGAAGGATATGTTTTTACTACCGGAGTCATGATTTCCAATAACAATCTATACTTTTCTCGCACATCGGTAGCAGCACTTGATATGGAAAGGTCGTAATATTTGGCCGATAAAAACACAAGGCTTTGAGAGCCTTCTGTTACCACCTTTTGTAATAACAGCATTCTTCTTACATCAGGATGATTGATAATCAAAGTCTGTTCTTGATTTGCATCTTTCTTACCCGTACTTGTCAGATTACGACCTTGCGGTCTTTCATTCGCATAGTTTAAAGAAGCCTGATACGCCGCTGAAGCAATAGCCGCTGCACCTCTACCTACTCCAATTCTAGCGCTGTTCATCATTAGGAACATATATTTCAGCCCTTGATTTTCTTCTCCCACCAACCAACCTTGGCATTCTTCTTTATCTCCAAAGAACAAATGAGTTGTACTGTAACCGCGTTGCCCCATCTTTTGAAAATCGGTTACAGTCTGTACATCATTTGAAGTTAAGTTACCATTACTATTTGGTCGATTTTTTGGAACTACGAACAATGAAATACCCTTCGTTCCTGAAGGAGCTCCTTTTACTCGAGCTAAAACTAAGTGAATAATATTTTTAGCTCCTTTATAATCTCCTGCAGAAATAAATATTTTTTGACCATGAATTTTATAGGAATTCCCATCCGGATTTGCAGAGGTTACAATATCTGACAATGAACTACCCGCCTGAGGTTCTGTTAAACACATAGTGCCTCCCCATGTACCATCCAACATTTTTGGAACATAGGTTTCATTCAATTCTTTATTAGCAAAATGAGTAATTAATTCTGCCGCACCAATAGTCAACCCGATATAACCCGGCAAATGATTATTAGCAGCTTCTTGAATAAAAGCAGAAGCGTGTGATGCCATTGCCGGTAATTGCATTCCTCCATTTTCATAAGGGAATCCTCCAGAGATAAAACCCATCTCAGCGCCAGCCTTTATATACTTTTTTACTTGCGGATGCACTAAAATCTCACCATCTTTGAAATGGGCAGGATTTTCATCCATTTCTCTGAAATAAGGAAACAACTCTTTATCAGAAAAATCCTTTACAGAATTTAACAACATTTCTATCGATTCTTCATCGTAGTCTGCATATCTTTCTTGGTCAAGTACTTCTTGCACCGCATGTACTTTATATAGTAAAAATTTAAGTGTTTCTAAATCAACATATTGGTTTGCCATAGATTTTATTTTTAAAGTTCTTTAAGGTACTTGAAAATTTGACCAATGTCATTAAACTAGGTTTTGCCCAATCGCTTACGAATTTTGGATATACCTACTGGGGTGAGACCCAAATAAGAAGCAATTAAATATTGGGGCACTCTTTGAAAAATATTGGGCCTTTTTTGCAGTAGTCGTAAATAACGCTTTTCGTTTGTAAGGCTATTTAATCGTTCTATTCTGTTAAATGATTTGATGAATGCCTCTTGCATTGAAAGTCTTCGGAAGCGCTCTAATTGGTGTGATTCGTCAAAGGAACGTTCGGCATCCGACTTATTAACAGCATAGACAATGGTATTTTCAGTCGCACTTAGATAATGTTTTGACACAGTGTTTTTTACGTAGGCAGATAAATCTGTGAAGAATACATCATCGGTATAGAACTCGAGCACTTTCGTTTCGCCTTCTTCTATTTTATAATAATAGATGCAACCTTTGGCTACATAATAGAAATGCTTTACCAATTGACCTGCCGAAATAGGCAAATCACCTTTTTTAGGGTCAATTTTCTTATAGAACTGTAATTCTTGGTCGAGTAGATCTTCATCTACCTCAGTATAAGAAAGTATTTTATTCCTGAGGTTTTGAAGGTGTTTTATTTCGACCGTAGTTTCCATGCTTATGTATAACGTGTTGTTGAAAGTTCAAGATATGAATTTTCGCCTTAAAGTATTGCAAAATCAAAGAGGCTATCGTATTTTTTTAAATAAATAGCATGTTCTCAGTTTAAATGCTTCCTTAACAATAACTAATACAACCTAAAAGGTTCAAGATGCTATTGTAGCTGTAGAAATATTATTGAATTGGTAATCACGCTAGACTTGGAGCCTGGCGTCATAAGTTGTAAGAGTTCGAGTTTCTCTGCCTTTACAAAAACAAACGAGAAATCATCGGCTTTTCTCCATTTGAAATGCAGTATTATCAATAGATTAATCTTATTTTAATGAATTTATTTGATTCATGCTAAATTTAGAATTCCGTTTCAGCAATTCTATTTTTGATACTAAGTAACAGTTTGTCGTAGGTTTCAAGATGCATTTGAAACTCTTCATTGGTGAGTATTTTTTTTAGGGCTGCATTTTGCCTGTCAATTATTTCATCAATTTTTGCAAGTATTTCTTCCTTGGAATAATCTTTATCTTTATCAACCAATCTAGCCATTTTAGCTTTATAGGTTAATAGCGTATTTACATAATCTTCTTCTGTTTCTTTGGTTAGATTCATTTTGGCAAATTCTTCTTGAATCCAATATTGAAGATTATCTCTTTCTTTTATGGTAAATATCTCAACCTTATTTTTTTTATATTCTTGTTGTTTGACAGTAAGATCCTGAGCCTTGATAGTCATGGAGAAAAGAAGAATAATACTGGCAATTGAGATGTGCAATTTAATTTCCATAATTTTTATTTCAAAACTTACTGCGGTAAATGTAGGAATTAATTTATATCAAACAAAAGATTAATTTAATTGGTGAATTTGAAAAAGCCTATTGGGATTAACTTTATGATTTCTTACCATAAATGTTAAGAATTTCTTAATAGTTTCATAATAAACAATTAATTATGGTTAAAGAATTCTTAATTGATAAAAAATTAACAATTTATAGTGAAACAAAAACGTTGAATGTTACGTCCTTTAAGTATACAAATTAAAATGTCTAATCTAAATTAATATCATTATGAAAAATTTAAAATTATTTATCGCCATCTTCGCATTAGTATTTGCCGTTCAAGTATCTGCTAACAATGAAAAACCAATAAAAGTTACAGCTCAACTACAATCAGAACTGATTGAATTGATGGGTACAGAAGTTCCATTTACATTAGAAAATGGAGAATTAACTGCGGAAGTTTTATTTACAGTTAATTCAAAAGGAGAAGTTATTGTTCTTCAAATTGTATCTGATAACCCTGCTGCAGAAAAGCACATCAAAAAAAGAATCAATTACAAAAAAGTTTCTCATAAAACAAGTAAGCCAGGTGAAATATATATGATGCCTGTAAGAGTTGTTCAAGCATAAGCTTTAATATTTATTATATAGTTAATGGGGTGTTTATTCGCCCCTTTTTTTTTGCCTGAGTTGAAACACAAAATGCAATATTTGAAGAAATTATTTAATTTAGGTTTTGCCTAGTGATAGGTAGCAGAAAGTCGTCCGCCTTAGGCGGATGGCTTTTTGTTTGAATAAAGTGTCAGAAATTGAAAATGGAGAATTCTCCTCATTCGTTAAATTTATAAATGACATATCGTGTCGTACGAATTTCTTTAATGTGTGTGTATATTTGAATATGTTAATGAAACATAAAGTAAATAAGTTCACAAATATGTGAGACCTTCCCTAAAAAGAAACATTGGCAGACAATAGTATCAGTATCAATAATTCTAGAACCAGATGCTTTATAATTATATTATAGTAAGTAATAAATTTAAATCCAGAATTCACGGAGGGTTGAGATCAATTATTATTTAGAGGAAATGAGCTGCAGATTGATTTTATCAGGATAAAATAAAATTTATAAAGACCAAAACACTGATGGAAGCAACAACATATATCATGTTGATAAAATTAACTTCTTTGACATCATCCATATAGTCATACATCAATTTGCCCATATTGAAAAGGAAAAATAAAATTACTATGACTTGTAGGGCTATAAGCATTTTTTTGAATTGCTTGAGCAACTAAGATACAAAAAATATTTGAGTAGCTAGATTATGGTTCTTTTAGAACAAATCGAATCAAACAATTTATTATCAAAGTAATAAGTATTAGTAGGGAAAGATGAAATAATTACAGTGTAGATTTAATTATAGTTTTGGACAAGGGTTCCTGCCTGTTATTCCTGATAATTCTATCTTCAATTCGCTGAAGAAATATTTTAACCATTTCAGGTGTTGTTTTGTGTTTTAGTATCACTTTGTATGTTTAATATTATTATATAATTCTGACGCGAATGTAAAGTTAGAATCTAAAGAAAATTTAAAGTCATAACTGAAATTGAGACCATTAAACAAAATTTATTGATTGCTGTTTAATAAATCACTAATAATCTTTCCATCATCCAATAAAGAAACAGTTTCTAAATATCCCTTTTTAAAAGCGTCGCGTTCAATCATTGTTTATTTGAGCAATTAACCATTTAATTTGGTTGGTTGGTAAATCTAATATTTTCATAAAACAATTTTTAAAAAGAACTACCTATAAATAGGTGGTTCCGGCAATAAATTCATAGTTAATACTAGGAAAATATTATTGTTAAACGTTTATGAAATGAAAACAAAAAGGTTAACATTTTTAAATAACTTTTTTAAGCGTTTAAATTATTTCAAATGTCTAGAATTAAACAAAATAAATTAAATATAGAAATTATAGGGAAAGAGTTTTTATAACTATTTTTTAATTAGTTTTTTGACCGTGTAATCTTTGCCGGAATGTATCTTGATCAAATAAATACCACGTGTTAAATCACCAAGAAATATTGACTTAAAATTTGACCTAAGTTCTTTTACTTTTCCTCCCACTGCAGAGAATATTTCAACTTTAGTAATCTTTATCCCAATTGATCGGATTTTTAAAACATCTTCAACTGGATTTGGGTATAAAGAAATACCGTTTGCTAATTTTTCGCTTTCGATTAATTTTTGAGCAGAATTTTCATCAGAAATACCTGTTTGTTGGGCATATGTGCCATAACAAATAAATAAAAAAAAGAAAAAGTAATTCTTTAGCATAAATGAGAATAACAAGTATAATGAACCCTCAAAGGTATAAAAAAATCATACTTTAGATAGGTTAAAAACAACTAATTTATCAACAGAAAACGATGATTTTAGATTATGATACTGTGGAATTACTTACTCCCAAAAATAATTTCTTTTTGGGAGTAAATTCTAGTGGTCAATTTAAATCTTAAAAGTAATTACAGGTCTTAAAGCATGATTTGTCAATTCCTGACCGATACTACCATTAAAAAGTTGTGATAAGCCACTTCTACCATGAGTATTTAGGGCAATTAAATTAGCATCAATTTGACGAGAAAAATTTAGAATACCACTTTCAATTGAAATGTCATTATAAATATTTTTAGTAAATTTTTTAATTTCAAAATCCTTTATAAAATTCTCAATTCTTTCTTCTATGATTTTGGTAGTATTAAAGTTATGAATGGTATTAACATATAAGAAGTGTATTTCAGAATCAAATAAGTTAGCAAAATCAATTATTTTTTGAAAAGTTTTTTTACATTCATCAGCAAAGTCAGAGGCAAAAACCATACTTTCACCGATACCATTGGCCGATTCTTCTTTAATTACCAGAACAGGAATTTCAGAATTCCTAACTACTTTTTCCGTATTAGATCCGATAAACATTTCCTGCAAACCAGAAGCACCTTGAGAGCCCATAACAATTAAATCAATTTCATTTTTTTTACTTTCAGAAATGATTCCAGCAAAGGCATAGTGGAATTGAACCGATTCAATCAGTTTGATCCCTTTCAAGAAGGGTAAGCTCTTAAATTTTTCAAATCTTTTATGGGCCAGTTTCATAAAATAGATGGCCTGTGGTTCAGCGATAATCTGAGTGTATCCGGTTGGATCAATCGTATTTGTAGGAAGTTCTAACATATGTAATAAATACAATTCACTTCCTGTTTTTTTTGCGATGCGGGCTGCAACTCTTGCTGCACTTTCCGCTTCCTTAGAAAAATCTACGGGGACTAATATTCTTTTCATAAGTTTAAAATTTTAGTTGTTAATTCAAGGATTAAAATTATTTTTCCCTATTTATAATTGGTCAAAATACGAATATATAGATTTAAGTTTAAAAATAAAATTTCATATTCATAAATTGAATATTATGTTAAAATTAATAAATACATTTAAAACAAATGATGATTTTTGTCATTATCAAAGGTTTTACTATATTTGCAACGAATTTTACGACGAAATTGTGTTGGAGGGGACGAAAAGTCCCCTCTTTTTATACGATAAACTGAATGAAAGAAAAAGTGATAAAGTTGGTTAATGAAGCAATTGAAGTCAACGACGCTTTATTTTTAATTGACTTGAAATTTTCTGAAAACAATAGTATTAAAGTTGTAGTTGATGGGGATTCAGGAGTTGTTTTAAGTGAATGTATTAGAATAAGCAGGCATGTAGAACACAATTTGGATAGGGAAGAAGAAGATTTTTCATTAGAAGTAACTTCACCGAATGTAACGGATCCAATAATAAAAAAAAGGCAGTATAATAAGAACATTAATAGAACTTTGAAAATTAATACAGAAAGTGAAAAATTTGAAGGGAAATTAATTGAAATAAATGAAAATAATATAACTTTACAATGGAAAGCGCGAGAGCCAAAGCCAATAGGTAAAGGAAAGGTGACAGTGGTAAATGAGCAACTCATACCATTTGATGATATTAAACAAGCAAAAGTGAAGATTACTTTTTAATAAAAATAATGTAATGGAAAATATCGCATTAATTGAATCATTTTCAGAATTTAAAGACGAAAAAAGTATTGATAGAGTAACGCTTATGGCGATTCTTGAAGAAGTTTTTAGATCGGCTTTGAAAAGAAAATATGGTTCTGATGAAAATTTTGATATTATTATAAATCCCGATAAAGGAGATTTAGAAATATGGAGAAATAGAATTATTGTTGAAGATGGTGCAGTTGAAGATGAAAATGAAGAAATATCATTGTCAGAAGCCATATTAATTGAACCAGATTTTGAAGTTGGAGAAGAAACTTCTGAAGAGGTTAAATTGATTGATTTGGGACGAAGAGCGATCTTAGCATTGCGTCAGAATTTGATTTCTAAAATTCATGAACATGATAATACCAATATCTTCAAACACTATAAAGAACTTGAAGGAGAATTGTATAGTGCAGAGGTTCATCATGTTCGTCATAATGCGATCATTTTATTAGATGATAATGGAAATGAATTGGTTATGCCAAAAGGAGAACAAATTCGTTCTGATTTCTTCCGAAAAGGTGAATCTGTAAGAGGAATTATTAAATCAGTTGAATTAAAAGGTAATAAACCTTCGATTATATTATCAAGAACCGCACCTGAGTTTTTGGTTAAGTTATTTGAACAAGAAATTCCTGAGGTATTTGATGGTTTAATTACCATTGAACGCGTAGCAAGAATTCCTGGTGAAAAAGCCAAAGTAGCTGTTGATTCTTATGATGATAGAATTGATCCTGTTGGGGCCTGTGTTGGAATGAAAGGTTCCAGGATTCATGGAATAGTACGTGAATTAGGAAATGAAAATATTGATGTTGTTAATTTTACTAAAAATGACAATATTTTTATCTCAAGAGCATTGAGTCCAGCAAAAGTAGTTTCTGTAAAAATTCATGAGGCTGTTGATGAACAGAAACCAAGAGTGGATGTATTTTTAAAACCAGAGGAAGTTTCAAAAGCTATTGGAAAAGGCGGTGTGAATATTCGTTTGGCAAGTCAATTAACCGGATATGAAATTGATGTTCAGAGAGAAGGAGTTGAAGATGATGTTGAATTGACTGAATTTTCAGATGAAATTGAAGGCTGGATTATTAACGAATTTAAGAATATTGGATTGGATACAGCAAGAAGTATTCTGGATATGGATATCAATGATTTGGTTAAGAGAACGGATTTGGAAGAAGAAACTATTCTTGAAGTTAAAAGAGTTTTAAAGGAAGAGTTCGAATCTTGATATAGAGTATCGTAAAAGAGAGAGGATCACATTAAACAAATATATGAGCGTATATAAACCACAAAGATTTAATAAAGTTTTACGAGAGTTAAACATCTCTTTAGATAGAGCTGTTGAATTTCTTAGTTCAAAGGGGCTGGAAATTGATGCCAGACCTACTACTAAAGTATCTCAAGAAATATATACCACTCTCTCGGATGAATTTCAGACCGATAAAAGTAAAATGGTTGCTTCCAAAGAAATAGGAGAAGAAAAACGTAAGGAAAAAGAAAAAATTCGTTTGGCCTTAGAAAGAGAAGCTGAAACCAGACGTTTAGAAGAAGAAGCCAAAAGGAATGAGATTTTTAAAACAGATTCTGAAAAATTAAAAGGACCTAAGACCGTTGGAAAGATAGATATCGACCCTAAGAAACCTGAGCCTGAAATTGAAAAAGTAAAGGAGAAAGTTGTTAGTCCAGAACCCGAAGTTATTAAAGGAGCTCAAAAGCTTCCCGGAATTAAGAAGATTGGTAAGATAGATGTTGAGCCTAAGAAAAAAGAAACCGCGAAAGTAGAAAAAGTTAAAGTGGCTACTCCTATTCAGGCGAAGGTGATTGAAAATGAAGAAGTGAATGCGGAGGAGGCAGAGGTAATTAAAACAAATTATCAAAAATTATCGGGGCCTAAGAAAACAGGTGAAACCATTGATTTATCTAAGTTTGTCAAGCCCAAGAAAAAGCAACCGGAAAAGACCGATAAAAAAGAAGGTGTAGCTCCCGGGGCCGCAACTGCAAAGAAAAAGAGAAAGAGAATTCATAAACCTCGTACCGATTTTAAACCTAACCATGCTGCTGGAGCAGCAGGAGGTAGGAATAGAAATTTTAAACCCGGGGGAGGAAAAGGTGCTGCCGGAAGAAGACCAATTATAAAGGAAGAACCATCTGCTGAAGAAGTTCAAAAACAGGTAAGAGAAACACTTGAAAAACTTCAAGGAAAAACTAAAAAAGGAAAAGGAGCCAAGTACCGTAAAGAAAAAAGAGATCTTCATCGCCAACAAGTTGAGAAAGATTTAGAACAACAGGAAGCGGAAAGCAAAGTTATTAAAGTAACCGAATTTGTTACTGCAAATGAAGTCGCAACGATGATGGACGTTTCAGTTACTGAAGTTATTTCGGCATGTATGTCCTTAGGACTTATGGTAACTATGAACCAAAGATTGGATGCGGAAACTTTGACCATTGTAGCTGAGGAATTTGGTTATAATGTTGATTTTGTAGATTCTGAGGTCGAAGAAGTAATTGAAGAAGAGGTTGATAACCCTGATGAATTAGAACCAAGATCTCCAATTGTTACCGTAATGGGACACGTAGATCACGGTAAAACATCTCTGTTAGATTATATCAGAAAAGCCAATGTAATTGCAGGAGAATCTGGTGGAATAACCCAACATATTGGTGCTTATTCTGTAGAACTGGAAGATAAACAAAAAATTACATTTCTAGATACACCAGGTCACGAGGCTTTTACTGCGATGAGAGCAAGGGGAACTCAGGTTACTGATATTGCTGTGATTGTAATTTCAGCAGATGATTCAATAATGCCTCAAACTAAGGAGGCTATTAGTCATGCCCAAGCAGCTGGTGTTCCTATAGTATTTGCCATTAATAAAATTGACAAACCAGATGCCAATCCTGAAAAGGTGAAGGAGGAATTGGCTCAGATGAATTTATTAGTAGAAGATTGGGGTGGTAAAATTCAATCAAATGATGTTTCTGCTCTTAAAGGAACAGGAGTTCAAGAATTGTTGGAAAAAATATTACTTGAAGCAGAAATATTAGAGCTGAAAGCAAATCCAAATAAATTGGCAAGTGGATCAGTTGTTGAGGCGCTCTTGGATAAAGGTAAAGGGTATGTATCTACAGTTTTAGTGGATAGCGGTACCTTACGTGTTGGAGATTTTATTCTTGCGGGTAAACATACGGGTAAAATAAAAGCACTTCAGGACGAACGCGGTAATAATATTGAAGTTGCAGGTCCTTCTACTCCAGTTTCGATTCTTGGATTGGATGGCGCTCCACAAGCAGGTGATAAATTCAAGGTTTATGACGATGAAAGAGAGGCGAAACAAATAGCTACCAAACGAGCGCAATTAATGCGTGAGCAATCGGTAAGGACACAGCGTCATATTACTTTAGATGAGATTGGAAGAAGAATTGCTTTGGGTGGATTTAAAGAACTAAATATCATATTAAAAGGTGATGTTGATGGTTCGGTTGAAGCCTTGACAGACTCCTTACAAAAGCTATCAACTGAAGAAATACAGGTTAATATAATTCATAAAGGTGTAGGTGCAATAACAGAATCAGACGTATTATTAGCTACCGCATCAGATGCTATTATTATTGGATTTAATGTAAGACCTTCGGCTTCCGCAAGACAAGTTGCTGAAAAAGAAGAAGTTGACATTAGAAGTTATTCTATCATTTATAAGGTAATTGATGAGGTTAAAGACGCTATGGAAGGTATGCTTTCACCTGAAATTGTAGAAGAAATTTCCGGAAATGCTGAAATTAGAGAGACTTATAAAATTTCAAAAGTAGGGACAGTTGCAGGGTGTATGGTATTGGATGGTAAAATATTTAGGAATTCCAGAATACGTTTGATCCGTGAAAATGTGGTTATTTTTACAGGAGAATTATCCTCCTTAAAGCGTTTTAAAGATGATGCCAAAGAAGTAGCCAAAGGTTATGATTGTGGTATGCAAATTAAAAATTATAACGATATTAAAGAAGGCGATATCATTGAAGCCTTTAAAGAAGTAGCAGTTAAGAAGAAATTGAAATAATTTTCTAATTTCGACTTTATATCATATAAAAAATGAGGATATTAATATCCTCATTTTTTTTTGACACTTTCCTTTATCCTCCTTTGGCTAACAATCATAGGGCGCATTTTTTAAAGGCCTTACAGAATTTTCTTTGAAATTAATTATCAAAGAATACAAAAAAGACCAGCAAGATAATTCTTGATGGCCTTTAAGTGATATTGGTAAAACACCAATCATATCCCTATTTGACTTCCATCTTATTATTAGATCCGTCAATATCAGCCATATAATGCGCTGGATCAATCTCCACAGATTGTACATCTTTATTTGTTGAAAAAGAATAAACCGGTTGCACCCATGGCCAATCGCTTAAAATAGTTGCAGTTGTAGGTTTATGACCCAGCATCATTCTTAAGGGAATATTGAAATTTTCTCTTGTCCCATCTTTGTAGATTACCGTTAGGTCAATAGGCATAGGCATAGAGCCTAAATTTTCAAGAACAATTTCTTTGCCCTTAATTTCTTTTATTGCATAGTCGATGGTATTGGTGGTTTGTGTCCAGTAATTTAAATACCAGTCCAATTCGATGTCAGAAACCTTTTCTGCAGTCCGTTTGATATCATTGGGTATAGGGTGTTTAAATTTGAAATCTTCAAAATATTTAATTATGGATTTTTCCAAGTTATCCACACCAATAATGTATCCTAATTGCGCCAGGAATACCTGACCTTTACTATATGCCGCCATTCCATAGGCAAGATTAGAATTATATCTGTCAGAATATATCGTTAGCGGATCTTCTTTACCTGACTTCACCAAATAATAATATCCTTGGTATGCTCTTGAACTGGGATTTTCTTTTTTTTGATCCATTACTTCATTCATTGCCAAACCAGAAATATAGGATGTAAACCCTTCATCCATCCATGAATGTTTGGCTTCATTAGTTGCTAATAAAAACTGAAACCAAGTATGGGCAAATTCATGAGCTGTTACTCCTATCAAACTATTAAAATTTCTACCACCTGTTATTAATGTACACATGGCATATTCCATACCTCCGTCTCCACCTTGAATCACAGAATACTGCTTGTATGGATATTGACCAATATTTTTGTTAAAATAGGCCAAGATTTCAGCTGTTTTTGGCTGTAATTTTTTCCAGTTGTCAATAATTGCCGTATCATTTTTATAGAAAAAATGCAAAGTGACATCATTTTCGGCTATTATTTTATCGTGAATATATTCTGGATCTGCTGCCCAAGTAAAATCATGAACATTAGGTGCCTTAAAATGCCAGGATAATTTCTCACCCTTGGCTTTCTTAACTTTTTTGCTTTTGTCCTCATATCCATGCCCAATTTCCTGAGGGTTCTGTAAATAACCTGTTCCACCAATCGTATAATTTTTATCGATATGAATGGTCACGTCAAAATCACCCCATACTCCATGAAATTCCCTTCCAATATAGGCATTGGCATGCCAGCCTTCAAAATCATATTCCGCCAATTTGGGATACCACTGTGCCATTGAAAGTGCTATGCCTTCCTTACTATTTCTCCCTGATCTTCTTATTTGAACCGGAACCTGAGCCTTAAATTCCATGTCAAAAGTAACTTTCTCACCTGAATTGATTGGGCTGTTTAAGGTAACTTTCAATATGGTTCCTATTACTTCGAACTTTACCGGTTTGCCGTTTTGTTTTAATGAACTAATTTTTTGATACCCAATTTCATTCGGATTTAATTTCGCTATTCTGGATTCATAGATAGGTTTATCTTTTGATCCTATATTGTTGGTCATTCTTCCATCAGGATCCTCTATATTTTGTAATCGCATGTCCATCTCACTTCCAGGCTGAAAAGCATTAAAGAATAAATGATAATACACTTTGTTTAAATCGTCCGGAGAGTTATTGGTATAAACTAATTTTTGCTTTCCTTTATATTGATAGGTGTTAACATCCATATCAATATCCATCGTATAATCTACATGCTGCTGCCAATATGAATTATTTTGAGCGTGCATTGATATCGAAATTAAGAAAGAAAAAAGCAGGATTATTTTTTTCATAAAATTTGTTTAAGTATAAAATTAAAAAAGGCTATTCAAAATAATTTCTTTGAATAGCCTAATATTTTTGTTAAATCAATTATTTTCCATAAACCATTTTGTCAGCCATTTTTATGGCTTCATAGGCATTTAAAAACCTTCCTGAAGCTGATAAATCGCTGAATAATACTTTTTTACCATCACCTCCTGGTAATAAAACTTGAAAATCAACTTTATTTCCTGAATTCATGATTATATGCTTTACTTGACTTGCAGAAAGTTCTGGATAATAAGAACGAATTAAGGCAGCTACACCAGCAACCTGAGGAGCAGCCATCGAAGTCCCTTGATTTGATTCGTATTCATTTTTAGGAACAGTTGAATAAATTTCAGAACCGGGAGCAAAAATATCAACGTTCAGTTTACCATAATTGGAATAGTCTGCGACTAAATTCTCGTCGTAATGTCTAGTTATTGCACCAACGTTGATCATATTATTTGAAAATTCATTGATTTTATCTGTTGCATCATTTGGATACACCAAATCAGCTGTATCCAAATTTTTATGATCGTTTCCAGAACCATGAACCAATAATACGTCTTTACTTGCTGCATATTTTATGGCATCATAAACCCAATCGGCGTTAGGAGAATAACTTTTTCCAAAACTCATATTAATCACCTTGGCTCCATTGTCAACTGCATATCTTATTGCCAGCGCAACATCCTTGTCATATTCATCCCCGTTAGAAAGAACTCTAACAGCCATTAGCTTTGCATTATTTGCAACCCCATTCATTCCGATTCCATTATTTCTTGATGCAAGTACACTTCCCGAAACATGTGTTCCATGCATTTCTTCTTCTAAAGAACCTGTAACAATTGGATCACCATAAGGTACATCAATGATATCATAACCATCGTCACCTGTGATTCTATTTTCAACCGTAATATCATAAATACTAACACGATCTGCAAAATGATCAACGCCCTCGTCTAAATGAATTTGAGTTTCATAAACATTGGCTCCCGAAGAAACAATTCTCATTAAAAACGGATTTTGCTCCGCCTCAGGAAGTGTATTTAAATCTGCAATTGTATAGTCTGTTTTACCGAATTTTTTTTGAGCAAATTTATCACCCTCCTTCAAGGCTTTTTGGAGGCTCAGATAATATTCATAATTTTCATTTTCTTTATTAACCCTTTTTTCAAAATCGATTTTTATCGTTTGATAATAGGCATATTCTTCCTTATCAATATTCGATATCTGATCCGGAGATTTGTGCTCATATTTTTTATTAAGTTTTTTATAGATTCTTGTGATCTCTAATTGTTGGGGAGTATGTTCACCTAATCCTCCTAAAAAATTCCAACCATGAATATCATCAACATAACCATTTTTATCATCGTCAATACCATTGCCATCAATTTCATCTTCATTGGTCCAAACATTATCCTTTAAATCTTCATGATTTATATCTGTCCCAGTATCAAGAATTCCTACAATTACCGTTGTTGATTTTTTATTTGTAACAAATTGATAAGCTTTATCAATACTCATTCCCGGAATGGAATCTGTCATTAAATCAGCTTGTGGCCATTTTCTAATGTCTTCCTCAGTCATAGTTCCAAATTTCGCAGGAACATTTACAGCAACAGAATTTCCTTCTGGAACCGCAATATCACTAACTGATTTTGTTGTACCACAACTCACAAGAATTGCAGCCATACTTAAGCTCAAAATTAATTTTCTCATCTTCATCTTTTATTTATTTACTATTTGTTGTTTAATTAAAAATATCTTTAAATTTAAAGGTATGAGCTAGTCTTACCCCTTTCTCTGTATGTTTTACAGTACACAATTCATTGATAGCATCATGTTCTAAAAACAAGTATAGGTTTTCATCAGCAGCCTTATTCAAAAACTGTGCCTTTTCATCCATAGTTATCAACGGACGCGTATCATAACCCATAACATATGGTAAGGGAATATGTCCAACGGTTGGAAGCAAATCAGCCATAAATACAATAGTTTTACCCTGATAACTAATATGTGGAATCATCTGTTTTTCTGTATGGCCATCTGCAAACAAAATGTCAAAATTCAAATCAGAATTTTTTAAATAGCCATCTTTTGGAACTGGAACATATTTTAATTGACCACTTTCTTCAATGGGAAGTATATTTTCTTTTAAAAAGGATGCTTTTTCACGAGGGTTTGGAACAGTAGCCCATTTCCAATGCTTTTTATTACTCCAATAGCTCGCATTTTTAAAGGCAGGTCTATAGCCCGATTTGCTATCATTCCATTCAATGCTTCCTCCACAATGATCAAAATGTAAATGCGTTAAAAATACATCAGTAATTTCATTTCTATGAAACCCGAGGGCCGCTAATGAACTGTCGAGGTTATTATCACCGAAAGGATAATAATAACTAAAAAATTTTTCTGATTGCTTATTTCCGGTTCCATTGTCAATTAATATCAATTGATTTCCATCTTCAATAAGCATACATCTTAAACCCATATCAATCAAATTATGATTGTCTGCTGGATTTGTTTTTTGCCAAATAACTTTGGGGACCACACCAAACATAGCTCCTCCATCAAGCTTGAAATTTCCAATATCTAGTGGGTAAATTTGCATATTTTTTTTAAAACCGTACAAATATGCGAAAAATCGGATAGAATTTTGTTAAAGAAAACAAAAACCTATCCCAATAAACATATCGAATCCTTGTTTTCAAGGAGAATTAAGTCGAAATGGAATTATGAATTTTAACAGTTTATATTAAAAAAAAGAGATGTTTTATGAAAACATCTCTTTTTTGAGGCGTCGAGCGGATTCGAACCGCTGTAGGAGCTTTTGCAGAGCCCAGCCTAGCCACTCGGCCACGACGCCAAAATTAGTTTGCAAATTTACATAAATTAACAATTTAAACAACAAAAATCCAGAATTTCATGAAATGTAATATAGACCAATGAGTTGCTTCTAAACATTCAATATTATTTAGCACTTTTAGTTTGGAATTTAGCTTCTTTTTCTCCTCATTTCAATCGTAACCATTTCTACATTTCCACCAATAGGAGGATTCAATTTTGAGATATTGACATTGGCCTTATTTGTCATGGGAATTTCAATAAATATCCTGTCAAGAATTTTGGCTGCTACAGTTTCAAGTAGCTTAGTTCGAATGGCCATTTCCTCCTTTACAATTCTATTTAAATGGACATAATCAACAGTGTCTTCCAATTCATCAGTTTTTGAAGAATTTTTCAAATCCGCTTTTACAGATACATCTACTCTGTAATCTGAACCTATCTTACCTTCTTCGATCAAACAACCATGGTAGGCATAAACACGTATATTTTTAACTTTAATTGTTCCCAAAAATATTTTTTTTCAAATATACTACTTTGCTTTTTTTTATTTCTAATCAATTAGTTATTTAATTTTATGCTAGATTTACGGGAATTAATTTAAACCGCTGAAAATGAAGGTACGTGAAAAGTTTATTCTATTATCGATTTTCATTGTAATTTTAATTACAATAACTGCCCAGTATTGGCCATTTATGTGGTGGAGCTTAATTATTATTGGGCCTGTAATTATATTAGGAATTATCGATATAATCCAAAAAAAACATGCTATTCGGCGAAATTTTCCATTTATAGGAAGAATGAGATATTTATTGGAATCTATTAGGCCCGAAATTATGCAGTATTTTGTTGAAACAGATACGGAGGGGAGGCCAATAAACAGAATCTTCAGAAATTTAATATATCAAAGGGCAAAAAAGGTAAATGATACAACACCTTTTGGAACTCAAATGAATGTTTACAGATCGGGATATGAATGGATGGATCATTCAATGTATATTCAAAACACATACAAAAGGCATGAATTTCCAAAAATTATAATTGGAGGTAAGGATTGTAAAAAACCTTATTCGGCAAGTTTGCTAAACATCTCAGCAATGAGCTTCGGTTCTTTAAGTAAAAATGCTGTTATGGCCTTGAATAAAGGAGCAAATATAGGAGGCTTCGCTCATAATACTGGAGAAGGTGGTCTGAGTAAATATCATTTAAAATATAAAGGGGATCTTATTTGGCAAATCGGTACTGCTTATTTTGGCTGTAGGACTAAAGCCGGTAAATTTTCCGCTGACTCATTTCAAAAGAAAGCCATTAAAGACCAGGTGAAAATGGTAGAAATTAAACTGTCCCAAGGTGCTAAACCAGGACATGGAGGGGTTTTACCGGCAATAAAAAACACCCCTGAGATTGCGGAAATCAGACAAATTGAGCCCCATAAAGATGTATTGTCTCCACCTTCGCATTCGGTATTTTCCAATCCTCTAGAGTTGCTGGAATTTATTGAGCAATTAAGAAATCTTTCTGGTGGCAAACCTATAGGATTTAAATTATGTGTGGGCAAAAAGGAAGAGTTTATTGATATTTGTAAAGCCATGGTTGAGGTAGGTATAAAACCTGATTTTATCACTGTTGATGGAGGAGAGGGCGGAACAGGTGCTGCTCCTGTTGAGTTTTCAAACTCGATAGGAATGCCCTTGAGAGAAGGCCTAGTTTTTGTGCATGATACATTGGTTGGGTTTGATTTGAAAAGTGACATTAAAATTATAGCTTCAGGAAAAATATTTTCAGGTTTTCATATGATCAGAGCCAAAGCATTAGGAGCAGATTTATGTAATAGTGCAAGAGCCATGATGCTGTCAATTGGCTGTATTCAGGCAAGAGAATGTAATATAAATACTTGCCCCACAGGAATTGCAACTCAAAACAATTCCTTAATTGCAGGTTTGGTAGTTGATGAAAAATCTCAAAGAGTGGCTAATTTTCATGAAGAAACCATACACAGTTTTTTAGAAATGATAGCCGCTGCCGGCTTAAATCATCATGATGAAATTAAACGAAAGCATGTTAATAGAAGAATAGGAATGCATAGCATTGAAAAATACGATGAGATTTACCCTATTGTCAATAAAGGTTCATTACTAGCTCCTGATACAAAAAATTAATAATTAGCACCTCTCGGATATTTAGACATATAATAATTAGCCTTTTCAACCATTTTTTTACTGCCACAAAAAAAGGGTACTCTTTGATGTAATTCAGAGGGTTTGATATCAAGAATTCTTTTATAACCATCGGTAGCTAACCCTCCGGATTGTTCCGCTAAAAATGCGATTGGATTACATTCGTAAAGTAGTCGTAATTTACCTTGAGGCGCTTTTGAACTTGTTGGATATATATAGATTCCTCCTTTAATCATATTTCGATGAAAATCAGACACTAATGACCCAATGTATCGGGCAGAATAAGGGCGATCATCTTTTTCTTCCTGACAATATTTTAAAAAGTCTTTTACTCCTTGTGGGAAGTGAATATAATAGCCCTCATTGATGGAATATATATTTCCCTCTTCTGGAAATTTCATATTAGGGTGTGACAAATAGAAGGTTCCTATAGCAGGATTTAAAGTAAATCCATTGACACCATGTCCTGTTGAATAAACCAACATGGTTGAGGTTCCATAAATTACATATCCTGCTGCAACCTGTAAATTTCCCGGTTGCAAAAAGTCTTCCTTAGTTGCAGGAGTTCCCAAAGGGCTAACCCTGCGATAAATAGAAAAAATAGTTCCAACAGATACATTAACGTCAATATTTGATGAACCATCTAATGGATCCATTAAAATAATGTATTTATTATCATGAGATTTATTTTTACCTTCTACAACAACAAAATCATCTTCTTCTTCACTGGCAATACCACAGGCAATTTGACGATTGACCAAGGTTCGCATAAAAACTTCATTGGCATAAACATCTAATTTTTGTTGGTCTTCACCCTGGATATTAGTGTCACCGGCATCACCCAGAATATCTACCAATCCCGCCTTATTCACTTCGTGATTTACAACTTTTAGTGCTAATTTTATGGAGCTCAACAATCGGGATAATTCTCCAGAAGAATATTGAAATTCTTTCTGATTATCAATAATATACTCGCCTAAAGTAATATGATTATTCATTTATTGCAGGGTTAATTGAACAGGTTGACTTTTATATGTCAAAGATAATTTAATTTTAGAGAGTAAATATGGTTAAATTTGACAAAAATTTATTGACGAGCATGGATCTAATAATTCGAAAAGGAACACAATCTGATATGGGTTCTGTATTAAAGCTGATCAAAGAATTAGCTTCCTTTGAAAATGAAGCAAACGCTGTTGAGCTTACTGAAAAAGATTTGTTGCATGACGGATTTGGAGAGAACCCGGCCTTTAAAGTATTTGTTGCGGAAATTGAAAATGAGATTGTTGGCATTGCATTATTTTATGAAAGATATTCTACTTGGAAGGGAAAAGCAATTCATTTAGAGGATTTGATAGTTAAGGAAAAACACAGAGCAATGGGTGTTGGAAAATTGTTGTATTCTAAGGTCATGGAATACGCGTTTAACAATAATTATAAACGGGTTGCCTGGGAGGTTTTGGATTGGAATAAGCCTGCTATTGAATTTTACGAAAGTACTGGTGCAAAAGTTTTGTATGATTGGAATGTTGTACAAATGGAGGAGAAGTCTTTAAAAGTATTTGTTGATAAAATGAACAGTTGAATTTGATTTTCAATTTTTAATAAATCAATAATAAGGAATGAAAATATATAAGTTTGGAGGAGCTTCAGTAAAGGACGCTCAAGGCGTTAGAAACTTATTGAAAGTTCTTCAAGAAACCGGATTTGATAACACTTTAATAGTTTTATCAGCTATGGGAAAAATGACCAATGCCTTTGAAAAAATTGCCAAGTCCTTTTATAATAATACAAACGACCTTTCATTAAATTTTGAACATGTCAAAAGTTTTCATCACCAGATAACTTGTGATTTATTTCAAGAAAATGATCATCAAATATTTACAGATTTGGATTCCATATTTGATGAATTATATCAATTTATGGAGGTTAATACGTCTACTAATTTTGATTTTATTTATGATCAGATTGTTAGTAGGGCAGAATTGATTTCCACTAAAATTTGTAGTGCATTTTTAAAAAATAGTGGCATCGATAATCAATGGTTGGATGTTAGAGATTGTATTAAAACAGATAGTGATTATAGGAGAGCTAATGTTGATTGGAACCAAACAAATGATCAAATCTATAAATACATTGATTCCGTGGGGCTATATATTACCCAAGGCTTTATTGCCTCTGACAATAATGGTCTAACGACAACTTTAGGTAGAGAAGGATCGGATTATTCAGCAGGAATATTTGCATATTGTTTACAAGCTCAAAAGGTTGTAATTTTTAAAGATGTTGCGGGTGTGTTAAATGCAGATCCTAGAAAATTTAAAAGAACTACTTTGCTCAATCAGATTTCCTATAAAGAGGCGATTGAAATGTCATTTTATGGAGCGTCTGTGATTCACCCAAAAACTTTACAGCCTTTACAAAGAAAGGAAATACCCTTATATGTAAAGTCGTTTATTCATCCAAAGAATAAAGGAACAATGGTTGGAAAGGGGATAGATATCGATCCGAAAACTGCCTGTTATATTGTTAAAGATGATCAAATACTATTATCACTTTCAGCAAAAGATTTTTCATTTGTTATGGAAGACGACATCAGTGAAATATTCGACTATTTTCATCGGCATAAAATTAAAGTGAATTTAATTCAAAACTCAGCCATTAGTTTTTCTGTTTGTATTGAGGATGGTTTTGATAATTTTCAGGCTCTGTTTGAAGAGCTTAAAATAAATTATATTTGTTATTATAATAAAAATGTTTCTCTTTTTACCATAAGGCATTTTAATGATGATTCAATTCGGGATATAGAAAAAAACAAAGAAATATTGGTGAAACAGTTAAGCAGAGAGACCATGCAAATAGTGGTAAAAAATTAAATATTTTAATGAGTTTAGTAACATCCAAAGAATTTGCGAATGTCCTTAATTTAGAAAAACTAGGGTTTTTAGGAATTTTTATTGGTTGGATATTGTTAAAATCCTTGCGAATTTCCAAAATTAATAGGCTCTATGAAAGACATAAAAATAAAAGTGATATTGATTTTTTAAATGCTATACTGAATGACCTTGAGATAAATTTTGAGATTCCAGAAGAAGATTTAAAACGAATTCCGAATGAGGGAGCTTTTATAACAATATCAAATCATCCTTTGGGTGGAATTGACGGGATCTTATTATTAAAATTATTGATAACAAAACGATCGGATTATAGAATAATAGCAAATTTTTTGTTACACAGAATTCAGCCTCTGAAAAAATATGTGTTGCCTGTTAACCCTTTTGAAGGTGCAAAAGATGTTAAATCTAGTTTGGCGGGAATTAAAGGTGCTTTACTTCACTTGAGAGATGACAAACCTTTGGGAATTTTTCCGGCAGGAGAGGTTTCAACATTCAAAGATGGCAAGATAGTTATTGATAAGCCTTGGGAAGAAGGTGTAATAAAGTTGATTAAAAAAGCAAAAGTACCGGTTATTCCAATTTATTTTCACGCTAAAAATAGCAAATTGTTTTACTTTTTGTCAAATATGAGTGAAACTTTAAGAACAGCTAAATTACCTTCAGAAGTATTCTCGCAAAAAGATAGAATAATTAAAGTTAGAATTGGTAAATCCATCACAGTTAAGGGGCAAGCAAACTATCAAGATTTAAATGAATTGCAATATTTTCTAAGGAAAAAAACCTATATGCTCGCTAATCCCTTTGAAAAAAAAAGGGCAATACTAAATACCAATAATTTAAAAACCTCCAAAGTACCAAAAGAAATAATTCCACCTGTTTCTTCAAAAAAAATAGCCATTGAAATAGACGCTTTAAATAAGAATAATTCCTGTTTATTTTCGAGTAAAAACTATAAAATTTACCTTTCTGATAGCACTCAAATTGAAAACATTTTATTAGAAATAGGTAGATTAAGGGAGATCACTTTTAGAGAAATTGGAGAGGGAACAAATAATTCCTTTGATCTGGATCAGTTTGATAAGTTTTATAAACATCTTTTTTTATGGGATGATGTGGCTAAGAAAATTGTTGGAGCTTATAGAATGGGATTGGGCAATGTAATTTTTAAAAAATTTGGAATAAAAGGATTTTATATCAACGAATTATTCAAACTGGATACTGAGTTAAATTCTATGATGCAAACCACCATTGAAATGGGAAGAGCATTTGTTGTTGGCTCTTATCAACAAAAACCAATGCCCTTATTTTTACTTTGGAAAGGAATAGTACATGTAACGTTATTATATCCAGAGCATAAATTCTTAATTGGAGGTGTAAGTATTAGTAATAAGTTCTCAAATTTTTCTAAATCTTTAATGATTGACTTTATGAAATCAAACTACTATGATCCGTATATTGCACAATATGTCCGTCCAAAAAAAGAGTATAAAGTAAAATTGAAGGATGCGGATAAAGATTTTGTTTTTGACACAACTAAAGCAGATGTTAATAAATTTGATAAAATTATTGACGAAATTGAACCGGGTAATTTGAGGTTACCAGTTTTATTGAAAAAATATGTAAAACAAAATGCAAAACTCGTTGGCTTTAATGTCGATCCAAAATTTAACAATGCTGTTGATGGATTAATGTATCTTCGTATCGCAGATTTGCCTGAAAGTACAGTTAAACCGGTTATGGAGGAGTTTCAGGCAGAATTAGAAAGAAAATTGAGTTTCAACAAATAAAATCAGAAATTGATACTCTTTTGTTATTTAGTTTATATAATAGGTTGTAAAAAATATTAAGAAGGAATAAATTTATGAAATCAGATATTAAAATAGCCGTTTTAGGAGGCGGAAGTTGGGCAACAGCTATCGTAAAAATGTTGTCAGAAAACCTTGATCAGATAGGGTGGTATATGCGAAGTTCCTATGTTTTAGAACACATTAAAAGAAATAAGCACAACCCTAATTATTTAAGCTCAGCAGAATTGCACCCTGAAAAGTTATTCCTTTCAGATGATATCAATGAAATGATTGCTTATGCTGATTATTTGATTTTTGCAATCCCTTCAGCTTTTTTAAAAGAGGAATTGGATAAAATAAATGGGGCTATTAATGAGAAAGTTGTTTTTTCGGCAATAAAAGGAATTGTTCCAGAAACGGGTTTGATAGTTGGTGAACATTTTCACGATAAATTAAATGTTCCTTTTGAAAATATTGGGGTTATCACGGGTCCTTGTCATGCTGAGGAAGTTGCTATGGAGAGATTGTCTTATTTAACCATAGCCTGTCGGGATGAGTCCAAAGCCACTTGTTTGGCTGAGAAATTAGCCGGGAGGTATATTAAAACAAAAATTTCCGACGATATTATTGGTACTGAATACGCTGCCATGTTAAAAAACATATATGCAATTGCAGCAGGGATTGCTCATGGCCTGGGTTATGGTGATAATTTTCAATCTGTATTGATGTCAAACTCAATTAGGGAAATGAAAAGATTCATTAAGAAGATTCATAAAATGAAACGAAATATCAATAATTCAGCTTATTTAGGG
>JAUXGV010000167.1 GCA_030621915.1 Flavobacteriaceae bacterium | reverse complement strand
CTCATGCAATTTTCACTAACATCAGGATACAATTGTGTATCTGCAAAAGCCTGATTCTCAAATTCTTTTACATTTGAAATGCCTGTAGGATCTCCACCGTGCCATGCCATGTCTAAAAGTCCAAAACTGAGTTGCCTCATTGTTGCCATACCCTCTAAAAAGTTGGAGGAGTCTTTTATTTTTTTCACCAATTCTATTGGAATTGTTTCCCCTGTTTTATAATGTTTGGCAAACAAATTCAAAGCATCTTTTTCGAAGCACCAATTTTCAAATATTTGACTGGGTAATTCAACAAAATCCCAGTAAACATTAGTACCTGAAATACTTGGGTAATTGGTATTTGCTAACATCCCATGCAATGCATGTCCAAATTCATGAAATAGAGTAGTTACCTCGGTAAAAGTCAAGAGTGATGGTTTGGTATTTGTAGGTTTGGTAAAATTACAAACAATAGAAATATGTGGTCTTGAATTCTTGCCATCTTTATTCCATTGATCTTTGAACGAAGTCATCCAGGCTCCGTTTCTTTTACCTTTTCTTGGAAAAAAATCGGCATAGAATATGGCAATAAATTCTCCATTATTTCCTGAAACTGAATAAGTTTTTACATCTTCATGATATTTGTCAATATCAAATATTTCTTTAAAATTCAAATCATATAATTTATTGGCCACTGTAAAAACACCGTCTATAACATTTTCCAATTTGAAATAAGGTTTTAATTGTTCCTCATCCAAATCAAATAATTCCTTTTTAAGCTTTTCAGAATAATAAGCCCCGTCCCATTTCTGAAAAATTTCAATCCCATCATTCTTCCCTAAATTTTCTACTTTTTTAAATTCCTGAATGGCTGCCGGTTGTGCTTTGGTTAATAGTTCGTTTAAGAATGAATTCACTTTGGCCGGAGTTTCAGCCATACGTTCTTCTAATACAAAATGAGCATGAGTTTTATATCCCAATAAATTTGCTCGTTTAAATTTCAGTTTTACAATTTCTAATACGTTTTTTTGATTGTCATTTTGATTATTCTGAAATCCTCTGGCTCCAAAAGCATGAGAAATTTCTTCGCGCAATTCTCTATCTTCCGCATAGGTCATAAAAGGAATATAACTTGGATGATCTAAAGTGAAAACCCATCCATCTTTTTCACGATCTATAGCCAATATTTTAGCAGCTTCAATAGTGCCTTCCGGCAGGCCTTTTAATTGATCTTTATGAGTCAATAATAATTCATAATTATTGGTTTCAGCCAAAATGTTCTCGCCAAATTGCAAACTCAATTTGGCCAATTTTTTATCTATTTCTCGAAGCTTAGTTTTGTCGTCAACATTTAAATTTGCACCATTTCTAACAAACATTTTATATTGATTAGTCAATAAGGTATTTTGCTCAGTAGTTAAATTCAAAACTGATTTTTGATCATAAATATTTTTGACTCGTATATATAGTTCTTCATCTAACCGAATATCATTTGCAAATTCCGATAACATTGGAGAAACTTCTTGAGCAATTTTTTGAATTTCGTCATTGGTTTCAGCCGAATTCAAATTGAAAAAAATACTGGTCACTCTTTTAAGCTGCATTCCTGTAAATTCCAGCTTTTCAACGGTATTTTCAAATGTTGGCTTATCTTGATTATTGGTGATTTCATCAATTTCAGATTTTGCCACCTCAATTCCATTTTCAAATGCAGGTTTAAAATGTTTATTTTGAATTTGTGAAAATGGGGAAGTATTAAATTTACTATCGAAATCGTATAATAGTGGATTGTCCATAAATAATTATTGAAAATTTGTTGGAAATATTTATAATCAGGATATAATGATTAACTAAGTGTTTAAATCAACTTAATTATTAAGGTTTTCAGAAGCTTTATTGACTTTTATCTTTAAACTTTCCTTGTATAAAACTACTTTATCAAGTACACATTTATCTGAAGATCCTATAATTTGAGCTGCCAAAATACCCGCATTTTTGGCCCCATCTAAAGCTACTGTAGCAACTGGAACACCTCCAGGCATTTGTAATATAGACAGTACTGAATCCCATCCGTCAATTGAATTTCTTGATTTAACTGGAACACCTATAATGGGCAAGGGACTCATTGATGCAACCATACCTGGTAAATGTGCTGCACCACCTGCTCCGGCAATGATCACAGAAAACCCTCTTAGGTGTGCATTTTTGGCATAATCAAAAAGCTTTTCGGGTGTTCGATGTGCGGAAACAATATCAATTTCTATCTCAATATCAAATCCTTGTAAAACATCAATTGCTTCCTTCATAATCGGTAAATCCGAATCACTTCCCATAATTATTCCAACTTTCGCCATGATTAAAATTTATATATAAAATTATTTTTGTTAAATTTATGGTCTAAAGATAAAACAAAAAAGGTTTACCCCTCATGCAAATTCCATTATTTAATACGGTTCTCTCATGGATTTTAAAAAAACGCAAATATCAGATTGATATGTTTATGACCTATCCAATTGATACTCAAAAAGAGGTGCTTTTCAATCTATTAAATAAGGCTCAATTTACAGAAATTGGTAGGGAATATGATTTTTCTTCTATTAAAGATTATAATGCTTTTGCAAAAAGGGTACCCATTTTGCAATATGAAGAAGTTGAACCGATTATTGAACGTGCCAGATTGGGAAACGATAATATTTTTTGGCCTTCGAAAATAGATTGGTTTGCAAAATCAAGTGGTACTACCAATGCGAAAAGTAAATTTATACCCGTATCCAATGAGGCTCTTGAAGATTGTCATTTAAAGGCGGGTAAAGATATGCTTTGTTTGTTCATCAATAATAATGAAAATACTGAAATATTTAAAGGTAAAGGATTGCGACTGGGAGGTAGTAGTTCTGTTTACGAAAACAACAACACCAATTTTGGAGACTTGTCAGCAATTATTATTGAAAATTTACCTTTTTGGGCTGATTTAAGTAGCGCGCCAAGTCAAAAAACCGCATTAATGGGCGAATGGGAGAGCAAGATGGAAGCTATTATTCAGGAAACCATTCATGAAGATATTACGAGTTTAGTAGGTGTTCCCTCATGGATGCTCGTTTTATTAAATAGAGTAATTGAAATTACCGGAAAGAATAATATTTTGGAAGTTTGGCCTAACTTGGAAGTATTTTTTCATGGAGGAGTTAATTTTAAACCCTATATAGATCAGTATAAAAAATTGATACCCAGTGAAACTTTTAAATATTATGAAACCTATAATGCTTCAGAAGGTTTTTTTGCTATTCAGGATAAAAACAATACGGATGAACTTTTATTAATGCTGGACTATGGAATATTTTATGAGTTTATTCCGATGGATAAAATTGAGAATAAAAATTTAGAAGCAATTTCATTGGAAGAGGTTGAGATGAATAAGAATTACGCCTTGGTCATTAGTACCAATTCCGGTTTATGGAGATATATGATTGGTGATACCATCAAATTTACATGTTTGAAACCCTATAGAATAAAGATTACTGGAAGAACAAAACACTTTATTAATGTTTTTGGGGAAGAATTAATTATTGAAAATACTGAAGAAGCATTGAAAAAGGCTTGTTTAATAACGAACTCAGAAATTACTGATTATACAGCTGCTCCTATCTATATGAATGGTAATAAAAGTGGAGCTCATGAATGGTTGATTGAATTTAAAATAAAACCCGATAATTTAGATGAATTTACCCTGGTATTGGATGATGCATTACAATCCTTGAATTCTGATTATGAAGCCAAAAGATATAAAAACATGACTTTATCTATACCTAAAGTACATGAAGTTCGAAAAGGACTATTTTATGATTGGTTAAAAATGAAAGGAAAATTAGGTGGGCAACATAAGGTGCCAAGGCTTTCCAATCAAAGGGAATTGATGGAAGAATTATTGTCACTTGCAGAAGACCCTTATTTAGTTTAACATAATTATAAGGGTTTAAAATGTTCACAAATTATGGAAAAGGAAGTTTCTTATAATACTAAAAATTCATATTCTACCTTAAATACCTTTTCAAATAAAACTAAAAATGTTTGGTTTGTTTGCCACGGAATTAGCTTTTTGAGCAGATATTTTCTAAAATATTTTAATGATTTGAATCCAAAAGAAAATTACATTATTGCTCCTCAAGCACAGAGTAAATATTATTTGGGTTATAAATACAAACATGTTGGTGCAAGTTGGCTGACTAGAGAAAACACTCAAAAAGAAATTGATAATTTAATGAAATATCTAGATGCTGTTTTTGATAAGGAAAAACTTCCGGATAATGTGAATTTAATTGCATTGGGTTTTTCACAAGGCGTTTCAGTTATAATGAGATATATGGCAAAGAAAAAATTGATTTGTAGTCAATTGGTTTTATTGTCTGGTATGATTCCTAAAGAGTTGACACGTGAAGATTTTGAATTTTTGAATGGTAAGACAAAGGTTTCACTAATTTATGGAACTAACGATGAATTTTTAAGTGAAGAGAAATTGATTTATGAAAAAAAACGTTTTAATGAACTTTTTGGTAACGAAGCTATAATTATTCCATTTGACGGCAAACATGAGGTAAATAAACAAGTAATAAAAGACTTAATTTCCCCAAATTGAATAATTTGGTTTTGATGATTAATCTGTGATATCTGTTGAAACCCATGCCTCACACAAAATTTTAAAATCAGACTCGGTATCCATCACTTCCTGAAAGGCCTTATAATCAATCCAAACAAAGCCATTATTTCCCCAGTTTTTACCCCAGGAATTAACTGCTTTAAAAGCTTGTTTTGCTTCATCATAGCCTACCACAAGCATGGCATGGGCTCCATCAATAGAATCTTCTCCTCCAAATTTTCTATATACCGCATCTCCAAATGCATCAATTTTACCGAAAAATTCTTTGTCTATCGAAATGGCAATAATAATAGGCTGATTATTCATCAAAGCCGCCCTGGCCTGATCAAAAAGTTTGTCACCATCTAAAGGTGCAAAAGACATAATTTTATTTTCTTCGGCTAAAATGTTTTGAGCAGTTGAGGGTAAAACATTACATACATTTTGATCATAAGGCATTTCCTGCCAGGTGACAATTCCAGAATTGGAAATTAATTCTAGTGCGGTAGTTATGGAAGACCCATCAGCACAAGATCCAACTCTAATTTGATTGTATACAAAAGCCGGGCTCATTTGATTGTTTGGAGATGTTTGACCATTATTAAAATCTTGTAAATTTTCTTGAAAACTTTTTAAATAATATCCAGTAGCCCAGCCAACACATGATCCTTGAACTCCTTGAGAACCCACTTCAGGTAAAAATTCAGATAAGTCAATGTTTTCTGCAAAATCAATATCAATGTCCATTTCGGCCAATTCTTGAGATGGCAAACTTAGACCATAACAATAACCCTCTGCCAAACCAAAGAATTTGGGGTCTTCTTGATTGTTTTCTTCAAAAGGGTCTACAATGATTTCATCAACAGGGTCAATTAAAATTCCATCATCATCAGGAGGTAATCCAAAATAACTGTCACAACTAATTAGGGAGATATATAATAACAAGAAGGAAATATTTTTCAATAGGGTAGGACGAAACATAAAAATTTGATTTTGTAAATTCTAAGAATCAAAATTGATGCCAAGAAACCTACTTTTCTCTTTCAATAACGTAATTCACCATGGTTATTAATGAATTCTTATAAGGTGATTCTGGATAGGAGTTTAAAATATCTAAAGCTTTTAGCTGATATTCCTTGATTTTCTGAATGGTGTACTCTATACCACCATTTTGTTTAACAAAGTCGATTACTTCCTTGACTCTTTTTTTGTTAAGGTTGTGCTTTTTAACTGAATTAATTAACCATTTTTTTTCTTTGGGAGTACAATTATTTAAAGTGTAAATCAAAGGGAGGGTTAATTTCTGTTCTTTGATGTCAATTCCAGTAGGTTTACCAATCTTATCATCTCCATAATCAAATAAATCATCTTTTATTTGGAAGGCAATTCCAATAAGTTGACCAAATTTTCTCATTTTTTCAACTTCCTCCTGGCTTGAACCAACGGAGGCAGCTCCTATACCACAACATGCAGCAATTAGTGTTGCGGTTTTCTGACGAATTATTTCAAAATAAATATCTTCTGTTATATCTAAGTTTCTAGCTTTTTCAATTTGAAGCAGTTCGCCTTCAGTCATTTCTTTTAATGCAATTGAAATCAACTTAAGTAAATCAAAATCATCATTATCTAAAGCGAGTAATAAACTTTTTGAAAACAAATAATCCCCAACCAATACTGCAATTTTGTTCTTCCATAAGGCATTTAACGAAAAGAACCCTCTTCTTCTATTACTATCGTCAACTACATCATCATGAACCAAAGATCCTGTATGAATCAATTCAATAATTGATGCTCCTCGATAAGTTTTTTCTTTAAAATCACCATCTGAAACCATTTTAGCAACCAAAAAAACAAACATGGGTCTCATTTGTTTTCCTTTACGTCGAACAATATAATGTGTAATTCGATTGAGCAAAGAAACATGCGATACCATGGA
>JAUXGV010000161.1 GCA_030621915.1 Flavobacteriaceae bacterium | reverse complement strand
TACATATCACTATCCTCAAATAAAATTTCTGTTGGAAGAGAACCATCTATGGATTCAGTTTCTGATTGTATATGATAACCTTCTATTATTTCAAAAGGAAGTGTTATTGCTACAAGATTATCCTTTATATTTTTATTTATGTTATTGTCATTGAACTTGAACTTGACAATATCTTGTGCTTGACCGTTAAAGGTTAATAGCATTAAGCAAATAGTTATTCTATAGTAATTCATTGAGTCGTTTTTTAAGGTGAATTAGTTTTAAATCGAAATTCCTTGTGTCTAGTAAAGACATAAATTGAATTTTGCCATCTGGATCTATCAATAAATTAGAGGCTAGCATTATTTCATCTCTTGCTAATTCAGGCAGCACATCGTTAGGAGCGAAACCTGCAGCAACAATACCTTCAGTATCTAATAGAACCGGAAATGAAAGGTTGAATCTATTTTTGACTCTTTCTTTAACCAACTCCTTGGACTCCTTTACATCAATGATTAATACTTCAACATTTTTATCATGATATTCTTTATAGATTTCTTCAAGATAAGGTGCTTCAGCATTGCAATAGGGACACCAAGTAGTTGCTATATGAATAATAACAAACTTTCCTTTATAATCGTTTAAGGATACAGTTTTCCCTTCAGTAGATTTTAAACTAAAGTTTTTAGCTTTTATAGTTTGACTTTCTTTAGATGGTTCTGCTGATTGACTCCATGCAATTGAGCTCATTAATGATAATCCAATAATAAATTTTGCGATATTATTTTTCATTGTTGGGGTTTGTTTTTTATTAATCTATTTTTTCACAGCAAGAATTGAGACACTCTTAATTCCAAATTGTTTTGTAGCACCTTGAGCACTATTTGAAATAAATTCATAAGGATTGTCTTTTACTTTTACGATCTCTAAACCAGCATCTTCAATAAGCTGTTTGTATGCATCTATTTGCATAGCTCCTCCAATGCAAGCTGCCCACAATGTAGCGTCACAAGAAATGTTTTCTGATAATTTTATTTCGGTAACAATATCAGATATAGCCAATCGTCCACCCGATTTTAAGATTCTTGCAGCTTCATCAAAAACTTTTGCTTTTTCACTTGACAAATTGATAACACCATTGCTAATTACTGCATCAACACTATTAGACATAATTGGAAGTTCTTCAATATAACTTTTACGAAATATCACTTGGCTAAAACCTGCTGTATCTCTTAGATTTGATGATTTTTCTAACTGCTCATTCGTCATATCAATACCAATTACTTCACCCGTTTCTCCAACTTCAATAGCCGCGAAAAAGGCATCCATCCCAGAACCACTGCCTAGATCTACAGCAACTTCACCTTTTTTTAATTGCGCTAAATCGAAATAATATCCTACCCCTGAAAATGAGTCTATTGCTTGACTTGGTATTTTATCTAAAGTCTTTGAAGGATAATGTACTCTATCAGCTAATTTTCTTCCCATTTCAAAATGGTATTCTACTTCAGGTTGTAAAGCCACTTTTTTGTACATGTCCTTTACTCTTTTTTCTAAATCTTGTTGATTTACTTTTTTTGATTGTTTTACAATTCTATTCATGATTTCTTGCTTTTTAATTACATTTAGTTTTATTTTCTTCTAACCACTGTTGTCTATATGTCAACCAGGTCATTCCGTCGTTTTGATTCAATTCTTGATTGAATTTTCTTATTTTGTTTAAAATGCGTTTTAATATGTTCATCATAGTTTATTAATAGGTTGCTGAATTTGAATAACGTCTGCGTTCTAACCAGCATTCACTATTTTTAATGCATCCTCGATTTAAAAATCTGTTTTTTCTATTGGTGTTTTCATGTTGGCTAAAAAATAAATTTCTCATAATGTGTTGTTTTAAAGATTACTAAATAGACTTATTTCGTTGGGACAAATCTATGACCGAACTCAAATAAAAAAGTTAATCAATGGTGCAAATACATTAAATTTTGTTGCGTTTAAAAAAATGTGCTTTTTGATGATTTTTTGAGTTCACAGCTTCATGTGTTAACAGATGTTGTAATACCATTAACTCATGTTGCATAAATAACCAACGTTTGTGTAAAAATCTTAAAACCAGTATATTGATTATATAGTTATTTTTTTACTTTATTTTATTTTTTCTATTTTTATAAAGTGAAAAAGGTGAAAGGGCATTATATAAACATATTGTTCTAACAAGATGTTCTGACATTTCTATTAATTTTTTAACAATTATTGTATTAATGAATACTATTTGGTTAAGTGCTACATCTTTCAAAAAGGTGGTTTTTTTGAATCTAATATTAATGTGTACCTCATTAATCTCTCAAAACATTGAACAAACCATTAGTTTTGAACACATTTCTATAGAAGATGGGCTTAACTCTGTATCTGTTACAGATATATTACAAGATCATCAAGGATTTATGTGGTTTGCGGGTACTTCAGGACTAAATAAATATGATGGCTATACTATTACAGAATATCTATATGATCAAAATAATTCAAGTAGTATTAGTGATAATTCTATAAGCACCTTATTTGAAGATAGTAATGGGATTCTTTGGGTGGGTACTACGAATGGAGGTTTAAATAAATATAATAGAGAAAAAGATTCGTTTATTAGATATCAAAATCTATCTAAAGATTCAACAAGTATTAGTCACAACCATATTCTCAAAATATATGAAGATAAAAAAGGCACGCTATGGATTGGAACCCAGGGTGGTGGGTTAAATAAAATGGATCAAAAAAAAGGCGCATTTATAAATTATACAAGAAATCCCAATGACGAAAATACTTTACCTGACAATAATGTTCATTCGATATTAGATGATAGTTCTGGGCAGTTATGGATTGGAACCCTAAGAGGTTTAAGCGTGTTAGATCGAAATACTGGGAAATTTCTCACCTACAGAAATAATCCAGACGACCCCTCCGACCCAAAGAGCTTGAGCGCTAGAGGAGTGTATGCTCTTTGCGAAGACAAACAAGGGTTTCTCTGGATTGGCACCTATAGAGGGCTGAATAAATTTGATAAGAAAGAGGGGACATTTTTAAAATACATGTATGATGATCAAGATAAAAGCAAAAACATTGTATTCAGGATAACAGAAGATAGTTTTGGTAATTTATGGACAGGAATTTGGGGCAATGGATTAAGTAAATTTAATAAATCTTCGGGAACATTTACAACTTATAAACATAGCTCAAAAGACAAAAATAGTTTGGGAGATGGAAGTGTGTATTCCATTTATGAAGACAGGTCTCATATATTATGGATTGCAACAACATTAGAAGGGATTAGTATCTTTAAACCACAAAATGCATCCAATTTTAAACACCATACTTATAATGCGACTAAAAATAGTATAAGTGAAGGTGCAATAACATCAATAAATGAAAATTCAGAAGGAGAAATTTGGTTGACATATTATAAGGGAATTGTAGATAAAATTGATTTGAACGGTAATGTTATTCATTATAATAATTTCGAAAATGAAGGACAAAAATTGAATCCCTCTACTGTTTTTGAACTTATTGAAGATCAAAACAAGGATATATTGATAGGCACTTATCAAAATATCTACAAATTAAACAAATCAAATAAGGTCTTTGAACATCAAATAGTATCTTATAATGAATTTTTCAATGAAGTTAGTCAAATACGATCCATTGAAGACGATCAAAAAGGGACTATTTGGTTAGGAACAACCCGAGTTGGTTTATTGCGTTACGATGGAGGAATCAAGTATTCATCGTTCTTATTCTCTTCTAATGACTCCACAAGTATAAGTAGTAATAGTATCACTCAAGTTTATGAGGACCCATTAGGAACTCTTTGGATTGCAACAGAAAATGGTTTAAATAAAATGGATAGAGACAAAGGTACTTTTGTTAGGTTTCAAAACAATCCCTTAGATTCAACAAGTATAAGTAATAATTATATTAATAATATTTATAAAGATCATTTTGGTTCTTTGTGGATTGGCACCAATTATGGTTTAAATGTATTTGATGAAAAAAATGAAACATTTCGTCATTTTACTAAAAAAGATGGATTACCAGAAAATAT
The DNA here is from genome assembly GCA_030621915.1 of Flavobacteriaceae bacterium. Lineage (GTDB taxonomy): Bacteria > Bacteroidota > Bacteroidia > Flavobacteriales > Flavobacteriaceae > Lutimonas. The sequence goes on along the minus strand of JAUXGV010000161.1, from coordinate 2,803 downwards.
AGTTTATTCTATTCTTGAAGATAGCAGTAATAATTTGTGGATTACAACAAATAACTTCCTAACCAAATTCAATCTAAATACAGAAACATTTAAAACTTTTAATAAAGGAAACGGGATGCCTATCAATGAGTTTCATTCTAATGCATCTTTAAAAATAAGTAATGGTAAAATGTACTTTGGAGGAATGAACGGAATGGTAGAGTTTTTTCCAGATAGTATTAAGAGCAATTCATATAAGCCACCAGTTTTGTTAACTGATTTTAAAATATCAAATCAATCTGTGTCGATTAAAAAGAGCTCTACAACAAAAAAAGGAACACTTTATCTGGATAAAAATATTAATGTTACAGACACAATTATATTATCTTATTTAGACAATATTTTCTCTTTTGAATTTGCTGCTTTAGATTATTTTCATTCTCCAAACAATCAATATGCCTACAGAATGGAAGGGTTCAATAACAATTGGATTAATACAAATGCAAATAATCGAAATGCTACTTATACAAATCTTGATCCAGGATCTTATGTTTTTGAAGTAAAAGGATCTAATAATGACGCGGTATGGAATGAAGAAGGAAAATCTGTTATCGTAATTATTACGCCTCCTTGGTGGAAAACTAATTGGGCATATTTCACTTATATAATAAGTTTTTTATCTCTACTATATGGCTTTATACATTGGAGATCATTAAAGTTAAAACGAGATAAAAAAAATCTTGTAGAGCGTGTCAAAATTAAAACAAAAGATTTAGCTGATAAGAATATACAATTGGACAAACAAAATATACAATTACAAGATCAAGCTACGCAATTACAAGAGTTAGATAAAATAAAAGCAAGTTTTTTTGCCAATATATCACATGAGTTTAGAACACCACTTACCGTAATTACTGGCTTAGCAAATAAACATATCTTAAATAACGAAAGTGAATCAAGTACACAAGACAGTAAAACCATTAAAAGAAATGCGCAAAGATTGTTACAGTTAATCAATCAATTACTTGATTTATCTAAACTTGAAAACAGTCAAGTAAAGCTTCATATATTAAAAACAGATATCATATATTTCACTAAAAAAATAATATTATTGTACGAATCTTTAGCAAAAGAGAAGAATATAAAAGTTTTTTTTAATAATGGGATTTTAAGTAAATCACTTCCAACTGAAAAAATTGATCTGTATTTTGATAAAGAGAAAATGCAGAAAATCATCACTAATTTAATTTCTAATGCCTTAAAATTCACTCCAAAAGATGGTGAAATAAAGTTATCGGTATATAAAAACAAAGGCCCGCAGGTCATAATAGAAGTATCGAATACAGGTAGTCAAATATCAAAAAGTAAACTACCTTATATTTTTGATAGGTTTTATCAAGTTGAAAACAGTAATTCTTCAGAAAATGAAGGTACTGGAATCGGTTTGGCTTTAGTAAAAGAATTGGTAGAATTGCATCAGGGTACAGTTAAAGTAAAAAGTAATTCAACGGAAACTACTTTTATTTTAAAATTTCCTTATAATAAGAAACTGCTTTTAAAGAATTCTAAATCGATTAAAGAAAATAGTGTTATTGAAATATTTCAAGAAAACGAGATTGTTTCTTCTGAGCAAAAACCTTTATTAAATAACAATTTTAATTCTGAAATTGATACTAAAAACGCTACAAAACTAGACTTATTAATTGTTGAAGACAATCCAGATTTAAGAAGTTATATTACAGGCTTATTAGATGTAGAATATAATATCGCCCAGGCGATAAATGGTTTTGATGGTCTTGAGATGGCAAAAAACACGATCCCTGATTTAATTATTAGTGATGTGATGATGCCAAAAATGGATGGATATGAATTGTGTGAAAAATTGAAGACTAATGAAGCCACAGATCATATTCCAATAGTATTGCTTACTGCGAAAGCAACGCATGAAAACAAATTGGAAGGTTTGCAAACTGGAGCAGATGCCTATTTAACAAAACCATTTGATGAAAAAGAGCTCAAAATAAGAATTAAAAATTTAATTAAAAACAGAGAAAGACTTCAGAAAAAATGTCAGAATGAATCTTTTTTAACTTCAAAAGATATAAAGGCAACATCAGTTCAACAAAAATTCCTCCAAAAAATTAAAGAGGTTGTTGAAAAAAACATAGATAATGACCAATTTAGTATTGAAGATTTGGGTGAAGCTATATTTATGAGTCGTTCACAAGTGCACAGAAAATTGAAGGCTGTTACAGATCAATCTGCAACTCAATTTATTAGAAACTATCGACTACATCGAGCTGCTGAATTGATTAAAATAAATTCTGGGAATATTACCGAAATTGCTTATCAGGTGGGTTTTAGTAGTCAGACCTATTTTAGTAAATGTTTTCAAGAACTCTTTGGCACCTCGCCTTCAGAATATAAAAACAATAACTAGGTTTTACTAATCGGTTATCAATTGGTATATAATTGAGGTTGGGATTGTTTTCACCTGAAAAATACCAATTCCTATATTGATTCAATTTAAAATAATATTTGGTGTTGGTTAATATCTAAACTTGAAATTTAATTATTTGGACGCACTTAATTATCTTCAATAAATTCCATTGTTTAATAAGTCTTTTTTTACTTGTAAAGTATAGATATAGTTTTATATTTGCAGTCCGAAAAAATTACTCAAAATTGATTAATTCGGAGTGTACCACGCCATAGCGTGGCAGGTTTCCGGCAAAATCGTCACACCTCGTTTGGGACGAGGAGGTCGTCACGCTGAGGTGACCATCGATTACTATAGCGTATGAATTATTATGTTTATATATTA
>JAUXGV010000169.1 GCA_030621915.1 Flavobacteriaceae bacterium | reverse complement strand
TTGCCACCAAGATAAGTAATGTAAATCAATAAAAAGGTCCAAGTAAATTAAAAAAATGAATATTTATTTAATGCAAAAAACTATTTATTTTGGAGCAAAATAACTAATTTGCGGATGACTTTTGTTCAAATTACTTCAGTGAAAATAAATATACAAAAAATACAGCCTTATGTAGCCGATGATATTGTTTATCATGCCGATACTTGTTTGCCTTTGATTGATGCTGTTTCGAGAAATAAGTTGAAATTTAAGGCTTTGGCAAGGTATACCTATCCGGGTGATAGATTAACTGATGATACAAAAGGCTTAAGTTCTATTGGTTATTGGGATGCAGACGAACCACAGGATTGGGGATTGAATTGGCATCGAAATGAAGGGATTGAATTTCATTTTTTAGAATCGGGATCAATGCCTTATGCCCAGGATGATAAGGAAATAAAATTATTACCTAACCACTTGACAATAACAAGGCCTTGGGAAATTCATAAAGTTGGTAACCCTGATGTGGGAATGGGTAAATTTTATTGGGTTATCATTGATCTTGGAACAAGAAGGCCACATCAGAATTGGAATTGGCCTGATTGGGTGATGCTAACGTCAAAGGATTTGCTGAGACTTACAACTATTTTAAGACAAAATGATAAATGGCTGTGGAAAGTTAACAGAAAAATCAGGAATTGTTTTATGAGAATAGGAAAGGCGGTTGATTCTGACATAAATGGCTCTAATTCATCTAATATCAGATTACTGGTTAATGAATTATTGATCTTATTGCTGGAATTAATAGATGATAATGAGGTAGTACTTAATGAGGCCTTAACAGACAGTTCGAGAAGTGTTAGTTTATTTCTTAAAGAGCTTGAAAACAATCTGGCAGAAGCATGGACCATTGAAAATATGGCTGAATCTGCTGGAATTGGATTGACTCGATTTACTTATCATTGTAAAAGGTTGACCAACTTAACCCCAATGCGCTTTCTGACCTTAAAACGCTTGGAAATGTCAAAAAAAATGTTGATCGATAATTTCAGTTTAAGTGTTGCGGAAATTGCGTATAGCTGTGGCTTTACAACCAGCCAATATTTTTCTACGGTTTTTAAAAAACATGAAAATTGTACCCCAGCCGAATATAGGCAAGAACATGTTGCCTTTCAATTGAATTAGCATTTTTTAAAAGCTTTGGAGAATAAGCCGTAAGATTTTATAGTGTTCAGATTAGAATAATTTCATTCATTATTGTTCAAATTCTTTCAGTGATTTAAAATAAACATTATTAATCAATTATTTATATAATTTCACAGGGTGTTAATTAATTTAAAATAAAACCATATGAAACATATTAAATTCTTCGGCAAAATTTCTGTCGTTTTTATTATTCTTTTTTCTTTAACGATTTTAAGTTGTGCTGATAAAAAGAAAGATAATGAAAAAGAGGTAAAGAATAAAAAAGTTGAGGTTAAGGCTCCTTTTTTCAAATTGTCATTGGCTCAATGGTCATTTCATAAACATATACAAAGTGGAGAAATGAGTCCCTTAGATTTTGCACAAAAGGCCAGTGAACTTGGTTTTGAAGGAATTGAATATGTGAATCAATTGTATAAGGAAGAATTGAAAAAGGATCCTGATATCAAGGTTGCAATGAAAATGTTGCTTAAAACTCTAAAAGAAAAAAGCGAATTGTATAAAGTTCAAAATCTATTGATCATGGTTGATGGAGAAGGTGACTTGGGTACTTTGGATGATAACAAAAGGGCTGAGGCGATTGAGAATCATAAAAAATGGGTAGATGCTGCAAAGTATTTGGGCTGTCATTCAATTCGGGTTAATGCCAAAGGAGAAGGAACAGCAGAAGAAGTGGCTAATGCAGCAGTTGAAGGCTTGAGTAAATTATCAGAATATGCCGAAAAACAAGGTATTAATGTTTTGGTAGAAAATCATGGAGGATATTCTTCCAATGGGGTGTGGCTGGCCGATGTAATGACAAGAGTAGGTAAATCAAATTGCGGTACTTTACCTGATTTTGGTAATTTCTGCCAAACCATAGGATATGGATCTATCAATGATGAAAATTGCATAGATGCCTATGATATTTATAAAGGGGTTTCTGAATTAATGCCTTTTGCAAAGGCTGTAAGTGCGAAAAGTTATGATTTTGATGAGAATGGAAATCAACCAAAAATAGACTATGTAAAAATGTTGCAAATTGTAAAAGATAATGGATATACGGGGTTTATAGGTGTTGAATACGAGGGGAGTAATTTGGGAGAAGTAGAAGGAATTATTGCTACGAAAAAATTATTACTTCATGCAAGCAAACAGCTAAATTGAAGATTCATTAAAATTTAAATTGTTTTAGAATGCATGAAATGATTATTTTTTAACTAATTACATACCTGTTCGATGATTTTAAAAACAAAAGCGCAATTGTCTCTAATGATGTTTCTTGAATTTTTTATTTGGGGAGGATGGTTTGTTACTTTAGGGTCTTTTTTAGGAAATAACCTAGGAGCCTCAGGTACAGAATCTGCCATGGCATATTCAACACAATCATGGGGAGCGATAATTGCACCTTTTATAGTAGGACTTATAGCCGACAGATATTTTAATGCAGAGAAAATATTAGGAGTGCTACATTTGGTAGGAGCCATTTTGATGTATTTAATGTCAAATACAACAGAATTTTCTGTTTTTTACCCATATGTTTTTGGATATATGATTGCTTATATGCCAACACTAGCCTTGGTAAATTCTGTGGCATTTAGACAAATGAAGAACCCTGCAAAGGAATTTCCTTTTGTAAGAGTGTTTGGTACTTTAGGATGGATAATTTCAGGTTTTATCATCAGTTTTGCCTTCGGATGGGATTCTATTGAAAATATTGAAAAAGGATTTTTGTCAAACACATTTTTAATGGTGGCAATAGCCTCTGCATTTCTTGGCATTTATAGTTTTACCTTGCCTAAAACACCTCCAAAGGCTGAAAAGGGTAAAAATGTGTCAATATCTGATATGTTAGGTTTAGATGCCATTAAATTATTGAAAGACAAGAATTTTTTAATTTTCTTTATTTCATCAATATTAATTTCAATCCCATTGGCATTTTACTATCAAAACATAAGCTTATTTTTAACTGAATTAAAAGTTGAAAAATCTACTTTTTTGGTTTCAATTGGTCAGCTTTCGGAAGTTATTTTTATGCTTTTACTACCCTTTTTCTTTAGAAAATTTGGATTCAAAAAAACAATTTTATTTGGGATGTTGGCATGGGGAATCAGATATGTATTATTTGCTTATGGCAATTCGGGAGAATTATTTTTTATGCTACTTATCGGAATTGCGCTACATGGAATTTGTTATGATTTTTTCTTTGTTTCAGGTCAAATTTATACCGACTCTAAAGCCGATAAAAAAATTAAAAGTGCGGCTCAAGGAATGATAACCCTGGCTACATATGGTCTTGGAATGTTGATAGGATATTGGATAGCAGGAATCATTTCAGATCATTATTTATTGAATGAAAATATACATAGCTGGATGGGTATATGGACTTTTCCAGCAATTTTCTCAGGAATAGTTTTTGTGTTGTTCCAAATATTTTTTAAAAATGAAAAAATAGAATATAAAAATTAAGTTTCATCAAAATAAAATAAAATGGCAAAAAAAATAAGATTAGGAATATTAGGTGGAGGCGGAGATTCACTCATTGGAGTTTTGCATAGAGTGGCTTCATTTATTAATGATAATTATGAAATAGTTGGAGGAGTATTTAACCCAATTTGGGATGAAAATATAGGATTCGCTGAAGAAATTGGCTTGCCAACCAGTAGAATTTATATTGATTTTGACACCTTGGTAGACGAGGAATTAAAACTTCCTGAAAATGAGAGAATGCAAGTGATTTCGATTTTGACTCCAAATTTTTTACATTTCCCGATGGCAAAGAAATTAATTGATTCTGGTTTTCATGTAATTTGTGAGAAACCAATGACAACCACATATGATGAGGCTAAAATTTTACAAGCCTCTTTGGAAAAATCACAAACAGTATTTGCCTTAACTCATACTTATACGGGTTATCCAATGGTAAGACAAATGAGAGAGATGATTAGAGAAGGCGTCTTGGGAAAAATTCACAAGGTAGATGCCCAATATTATCAAGGCTGGATCAATACTTTAATTCATGATCTTGAAAAACGGAAAACTACGTGGAGGTTGAACCCGGAAAAATCAGGAGCCAGCTGCTGTGTTGGTGATATTGGTGTCCATGCTTTTAATTTGATTGAGTTCACAACCGGATTGGAAGTGAAATCAGTACTGGCGGATTTCAATTATTTATATGCGGACAACAAGATGGATATTGATGCTACCATGTTGGTTAGGTTCTCTGAAAACACAAAGGGAGTGGTGCGGTCAAGTCAGATAGCCACAGGAGAAGAAAATGCATTGTCTATTGCAGTCTATGGAGAAAAAGGGGGAATTAGATGGGAGCAGGAAAATCCAAATTATCTATATATTTTATCCGATGATAAACCGCTACAGGTTTATAAACCAGGGCATGCCTATAATAGTCCTCTTTCTTTAGATGGAACCAAGCTTCCTCCTGGACACCCAGAAGGAATTTTTGATTCCATGGCCAATATATATAAGGGAGTTGCCAAAGCGGTAAGAGGTGAAGAATATAATTCAGGAGAATTTCCTACGATGAATGATGGTGTAAGAGGGATGGATTTTATTGAAAAGACGATAGAATCGAATAGCAAAGGAAATGTTTGGGTTGAAATGGAAAATTAAAAGATTATTTAAATTAAACAATAATTTATGAAAACAATTAAAGGGCCTGCTGTATTTTTAGCACAATTTGTAGATAGTAATGCCCCATTCAATAGCTTGGATGGAATGTGTAAATGGGCATCAGATTTGGGTTATAAAGGAATACAAATTCCAACATGGGAATCATTTTTAATAGACCTTGATAAGGCTTCCGAAAGTCAAACTTATTGCGACGATTTAAAAGGATTGATAAATTCATATGGCTTAGAAATAACTGAACTTTCAACACATCTACAAGGTCAACTGGTTGCAGTGAATCCGGCCTATGATATTATGTTTGATAATTTTGCACCCGATGCAGTTAAAAATAATCCAAAGGCAAGAACTGAATGGGCTATTGAGACTGTTAAAAAGGCTGCCATAGCCAGTAAAAATTTGGGATTGAATGTGCACGCTACGTTTTCCGGAGCTTTGCTTTGGCATACAGCCCATCCTTGGCCTCAACGACCTGCAGGATTGGTAGAAATGGGATTTGAAGAATTGGCAAAAAGATGGTTGCCAATCCTGAATGTTTTTGATGAAAATGGAGTAGATGTTTGTTATGAAGTTCATCCGGGTGAAGATATTCATGATGGGGATACTTTCGAGAGATTTTTAAAAGCTACTGGAAATCATAAAAGAGTAAATATTTTATATGATCCTTCTCATTTTATTTTACAACAATTGGATTATATAGCGTATATCGATCATTATCATCAGTTTATTAAATCCTTTCATGTAAAAGATTCAGAGTTTAACCCTACCGGAAAAAAAGGAGCCTTTGGAGGTTATAATGATTGGGGAGACAGAGCTGGGAGGTACCGTTCTTTGGGTGATGGACAAATTGATTTTAAAACAATATTTTCTAAATTAACTCAATATGGTTGTGATGTATGGGCAGTTATGGAATGGGAATGTTGCATTAAAAGCCCGGAACAAGGAGCAAGGGAAGGTGCCATTTTCATTAAGAATCATATTATTGAAGCAACAGAAAAAAGATTTGATGATTTTGCCGGAAGAGGAATCGATAAAGAAGTATTAAGAAAAATACTTGGAACATGAAAGTTTCAATTAATTAACTTCAAAATTGATTTGGGAGAGCCATAAAATAAAAGTTATGAATATAAAACTAATAATGCTATTTGCATTAATAACATTTGTTGGTTGTAAAAAAACACTTGAAAAACACCATAAGGAGGATATTAATATTTTAACAGAAGATGAAATAAATGATGGTTGGGTAAGTATTTTTGATGGTAAAACGTTTGATGGTTGGCATAATTATTTGACGGATACCATATCAGATGAATGGCAGATTGCGGATGGTACTATGGTGTATACCCCACACCCCGATCGAAGTCATGGTATGAAGAATATGATAACAGATAAAAAATATACCAGTTTTATATTATCATTAGAATGGAATATATCCAAAGCTGGCAATAGCGGATTGTTTTGGGGAGTAAACGAAAATGAGAAATATCCTGTTCCCTATCAAACGGCTGCGGAGGTTCAAATTTTAGACAATTTTAACCACCCAGATGGTTCCAACCCACTTAAACAGTCCGGTGCTATTTTTGGCATCTTAGGTTCAGAGAAAAAGCTAATGAATAAATCCGGTGAATGGAATCATTATTTAATTGAAATTAACCATCGTACGAATAAGGGAATCATCATGTTAAATGGGAAAGAA
>JAUXGV010000008.1 GCA_030621915.1 Flavobacteriaceae bacterium | reverse complement strand
TGGGTTATGGTGATAATTTTCAATCTGTATTGATGTCAAACTCAATTAGGGAAATGAAAAGATTCATTAAGAAGATTCATAAAATGAAACGAAATATCAATAATTCAGCTTATTTAGGGGATTTGTTGGTTACAGGTTATTCCACTTTTAGTAGGAATAGAATGTTTGGTAATATGATAGGTAAAGGATATACCGTAAAATCGGCTATGTTTGAAATGAGCATGATTGCTGAGGGATATTATGCAACAAAAAGTGCTAATAAAATCAATCAAAAAAACAAAGCAAAGACGCCCATAATTGATACGGTTTATGCTATTTTATACGAACAAAAGGATGCCAAAAAAGAATTTAATAAATTAGTCAATTTGATAGATTAAATAAGTTAGCTAAAAACTTTAACTTTATTGATTTCAGAATTTAACTGATGAGTATATTCCTTTAATTTTTTTGTACTCCAATCAAAATGATTTGAAAATTCGGTTAATATAGGTTGTTTTAGTTTTTCAATACTTTGGATGTCAAAATATAGTCTACCAGTTCTACGTATAAAAAAATCTAATGGCGTCATGACCATTTCATATTTTAAACAAAACCAAAGCTCAGATTTTGCCATACGGATTTCGATATCATCATCCGTTAATTCATTAAATTTTTGTAGAATTAATCCCGTTTGTTTTCCATATTTGTGAACCAATATTTCAGCATCTAATTTGTAAAAGCCAAATTCTTGAATTTGAATAAAAACTAATTCAGCATATTGTTTTACTTCTTTATAATTTTTAAAATGCCCCCCAATTAATATCAATTCCCCCGTTTGAATTGACTTGGTTTCAATTTCAAATTCTTTATCTAATTTTTTGCAGATCAAATCTGTAACTCTTTCGGCCATCTTTCTGTATCCAGTTAATTTGCCACCGGCTATTGAAATTAATCCTGACTTGGATTCATATATTTCATCCTTTCGGGATAATTCACCGGCCGATTTTCCTTCTTCATGAATTAAAGGTCTCAATCCTGCCCAACTGGATTCAACATCATTTAAGGTTAAATCGATACTTGGAAACATATTATTTACGGCACTTATAAGGTAAAGGGCATCTGTTTGATTTACCCTAACATCATCAATATTATCAGAATAGGCAGTATCAGTAGTACCAATATAAGTTGTTTTTCCTCTGGGTATGGCAAACATCATTCTGCCATCTGGAATATCAAAATAAATGGATTGTTTAACGGGTAATTTTTTAAATGGGAAGACCAAATGAACACCCTTTGTAAGGCGGAGTTTTTTTCCTTTTATTAATTTTTGTCTATTTTTTTTACTTAATTCTCGCAGGTTATCTACCCATGGCCCTGTTGCATTTATAATACATTTGGCAGAGATATCAAAGTTTTTGTTTTCTATGGAATCAAATGCGGTTATTCCTGTTATTTTTTTATTCTTATAAATGAATTGTTTCGCCTTACAATAGTTTATAATTTTTGCTGAGTAATTTAAAGATGTTTTTAAAACTTCAATTGTCAATCGTGCATCATCAGTTCTGTATTCAGCGTAATAACCAGCTCCGTTTAATATTTTTTCAGGCAATAATGATTCCAAGTCCAAAGCCTCTTCCTTATCCAACATTTTTCGTTTGTCATCACCTTCAACTTGCGCTAGAATATCGTATATTTTTAATCCGAAAGAAGTTAACCAAGTTCCATAGGTTCCATTTTCAATAATGGGTAAAAGCATTTTTTCAGGTACTACCAAATGCGGTGCTAATTTATGAACAATAGATCTTTCTGTTCCCACTTCTTTTACCAACCAAAAATCAAATTGTTTTAGATACCTGAGACCGCCGTGAACGAGTTTTGTTGATTTTGAACTTGTACCTGAAGCAAAATCATTTTTTTCAATCAGCGCTACTTTCAGACCACGACTAGCTACATCTAAGGCAATTCCTGCTCCCGTAATTCCGCCTCCAATAATTAATACATCAAACTGTTGGGTACTTAAATCATTAATTATATTAGTTCTTGAATTATTAGGAATTGGTTGCATAAATTATATGCTGTTTTTAATATTCGTGGAAATTCCGTCAATGCTAAATTGATTTTTTTCGAGCCAATAATCTTTTATTCCTTCTTCCCCCTTTTTAATGGCCCATTCATTCAACTGATTTCTTTCTTCTTTATAATCAAAAAATGGAATTGACATACCACAGGAAGTTTGTACAAGATCTATTTCAATGTCAAAAATTTGTCTTGTCCCAGCCAATTCAGGAAATCCTTCTTTAACCGAATTCCAAGTTTTATCTTTGGGATGAATAATTTTTCCTTTACCATAAAGTCTTAAAATCATAGGTGCGCCTTCAAAGGCACAGAACATGATTGTAATTCTTCCATCTTTATCCAGATGAGCTGCTGTTTCATTTCCACTTCCGGTTAAATTAAGCCATAATACTTTATTGTCATTAATAACTCTAAAAGTATCCATACCCTTTGGTGATAGATTAATTCGACTGTCTGAAGTTGAGGTAGCTACAAAAAACATTTTTTGAGCTTGAATGAATTTTTTAATTCTATCATTGATATGATCATATTGCTTGGCCATAATTATTTAAAATTAGTATTCATTAAATTAATAAACCTTTTACATATTTATAATCTTCTTCATATTCCCAATAAATCCACCTTCCATCAATATAATCTGTTAAAATATATTTTTCACTCAATGATCTAATTCTTGAAACTGCAACAACTTTTTTAGCTGGATTTTCAACTTTTATCTCTTCTGCAATTTCCTTATTTCTCTTGTCATAACCATGAACGATTATATAATTTCCAAAAGTTAATTCAATGAATTTAGAATTCATAGTATAATGTTTAATTAGCCAAAGTTGGATACAGCCATTTTATTGCTACTTCTTTTTGTATTCCTTTTCTTTTAGCAAAATCTTCTACTTGATCTTCTTTGATTTTACCCAAGCCAAAATATTTAGATGCTGAATTTCCAAAATAATAACCCGATACAGCAGAAGCAGGCCACATGGCCAAACTTTCGGTAAGTGTTACACCAATCAATTTTTCAACCTCTAATAACTCCCAAATAGTTTCTTTTTCTAAATGATCAGGACATGCCGGATATCCTGGAGCAGGCCGAATTCCTTTATAGGATTCTTTGATCAACTCATCATTGGTCAACCCTTCATTCTCAGCATAGCCCCAATGCTTTGTTCTGATCTGATAGTGTAAATATTCCGCAAAGGCTTCAGCAAACCTATCTCCAATTGCTTGAGCCATGATTGCGCTATAATCATCATCCATCTCTTTATATTTTTTAGCCAATTCATCAACACCAAAAATTGCCACACAGAAAGAGCCCATATAATCGGTTTTCATACTTTCCTTAGGTGCAATAAAATCGGATAAGGCCAAATTGGCAATTCCTGCTCTCTTTTTTGATTGTTGTCTGAGTGTCCTAACCACGGCAATTTCTTTTCCTTTCTTTTGTATTGAAATATCGTCGTCGTTAACTGAATTGGCTTCAAATAATCCAAATACTCCTTTTGGCCTTAACAATTGATTATCCATAATTTTCTTGATCATAGTCTGGGCATCTTCGTATAATTGACTTGCTTGTTCACCAACGACTTGGTCAGTTAAAATATTAGGAAATTTACCATGTAGATCCCAGGATCTAAAAAACGGACTCCAATCGATAAAAGGCAATAATTCTTTTAAACTCAACTGTTTTAAAATTTGCACACCCATTTCCTTGGGTTTAACAATTTCAAATGAATTCCAGTCAATCTTTAATTTGTTTTTCCGAGCCTGTTCTATTGTTATATAGGATTTTGTCTTCCCTCTTTTTAAAAACTTTTCACGAAATTCATCATAGTCTTTTTTGAGTTTTGCAACATATTCATTTGAGGTTTTTTTATTTAGTAAATTTCCCACAACTGTTACCGCCCTTGAAGCATCATTTACATAGACCACAGCATTTTTATATTCAGGATTTATTTTTACAGCGGTATGAGCTTTTGATGTTGTTGCACCACCAATTAACAAAGGAACCTTAAATTTTTGACGTTCCATCTCCTTGGCCAAATAAACCATTTCATCAAGAGAGGGTGTAATTAAACCCGATAACCCTATGATATCGACATTTTCTTTTTTGGCGGTTTCAATTATTTTTTCCGGTGGAACCATGACCCCTAAATCAACAATTTCATAATTGTTGCACCCTAAAACAACGCTCACTATATTTTTACCAATATCATGAACATCCCCTTTTACAGTCGCCATCAATATTTTTCCCAAAGCACTTTGTTTTTCATCCTTATCTTCTTCAATAAAAGGATTTAAATAAGCTACTGCTTTTTTCATAACCCGAGCTGATTTCACCACTTGTGGTAAAAACATTTTACCGGCACCAAATAAATCTCCAACCACATTCATTCCAATCATTAAATTATTTTCAATGACTTCAATGGGTTTTGAGGAACTTAAACGTGCTTCTTCGGCATCATCTACAATATAGGTGTCGATCCCTTTGACCAGGGCATGGGTTATTCTTTCTTGTAGAGAATTTTCTCTCCATGATTCATCTATGATTTTTTCTTTTTTAGACCCTTTTACGGTGTCGGAAAAATCTAATAATCGTTCGGTAGCATCATCACGCCTGTTCAAAATTACATCTTCTACACGCTCCAATAAATCTTTTGGAATATCATCATAAACTTCCAACATCGCAGGATTTACAATACCAATATTCATCCCAGCCTGAATTGCATGATATAAAAAAACAGAATGCATGGCCTCTCTAACTCCGTTATTACCTCTAAACGAAAATGACACATTACTTACTCCACCACTAACATTTGCATTGGGTAAGTTTTCTCTAACCCATTTTGTCGCCTCAATAAAATCAATTGCATTTCTTCTGTGTTCTTCCATTCCTGTAGCTACAGGAAATATATTTAAATCGAAAATAATATCTTCCGAAGGAAATCCAACTTTATCTACCAATACACGATAAGATCGCTCAGCGATATCAATTCGTTTCTCATAATTATCTGCCTGACCAACTTCATCAAAGGCCATAACAATAACAGCAGCACCATATCGTTTAATTTGAGTTGCTTGCCAAATAAAATTTTCTTCTCCCTCTTTTAAAGAAATTGAATTCACAACACATTTTCCTTGGACAACTTGTAAGCCGGCTTCAAGAATATCCCATTTAGAGCTATCTATCATAATAGGCACCCTACAAATATCGGGTTCGGCAGCGATTAAATTCAAAAAGCGAACCATAGATTCTTTACCATCGATCAAGCCATCATCCATGTTAATGTCGATAATCTGGGCTCCACCAGCTACCTGATGTCGTGCTATAGCTAGTGCTTCATCAAATTTTTCCTCCTTTATCAATCGTAAAAACTTACGAGAGCCTGCTACATTAGTTCGTTCTCCAACATTGATAAAATTACTATTTTCGTTCAATATTAGAGGTTCTAACCCCGAAAGACGCATGTACTTTCTTTGGTTGTTTGTTGTTTTGTGGATGCTGTTGGATTTCATATTATTTGTAATGTTCAACAATTGGGAATGGATCATAAAAATGATGTAATAATTGTTTCCATTCTTGGTATTCTTTTGATTTTCTAAATCCTATTTCATGCGCTTCAATGGTTTCCCATTTCACCAATAAAATATATTTATCCATTTCTTCAACACATTTTTTTAATTCATGTGAAATATAACCTTGCATTGATGATATAATCAATTGAGCCTTTTCGAAGGATTTTTCAAATTCATCCGACAGACCTTTTTTAATGTTTAATATGGCTACTTCAAGAATCATAAATTAGTAGTTATTAGTTGTTGGCGCTCATTATTTTCTTTTGATGATTGCCTACCACATCCTTCGGCTACATTTGACGGAACTGAAATTGAGCTTCGCCGGATTTGACTTGTAATTCCATATGTTTCTTCTTTAGGAAAGTTTTTAGTTAATTGAGATACTTCATTAATCAATCTCCTTGTCTCAATCCAAACCTCTAATTCTGTATATTTTTTCATCATGCTATTTCCAACAACTAATACCTAGCAACCAATAACTTTCTAGGTGAATATTTTGAGGCCAATTCGGCTATTGCTTTAATATGATCCGGGGTGGTTCCACAGCATCCACCAATAATGTTTATCAAATCTTTTTTTAAATATTCTTCAATTTGTTCAGCCATTTCTTCTGGTGTTTCATCATATTCCCCAAAGGCATTAGGTAAGCCAGCATTGGGATGTGCCGAAACCCCGAATTCGGTTTTAGAAGCGATAGATTCTAAATGTGGTTGTAACAAATTCGCTCCCAATGCACAGTTAAAGCCAACAGTAAGTAAGGGTATATGAGAAACAGAAATTAAAAATGCTTCTGCTGTTTGACCGGAGAGCGTTCGTCCGCTGGCATCGGTAATTGTTCCACTTAGCATCACAGGAATATCTACATTTCGCTCTGCTTTAATTTCTTCAATAGCAAATAAGGCTGCCTTGGCATTTAGGGTATCAAAAACGGTTTCAACCAATAATAAATCAACACCACCATCTAACAAAGCTTCCGCCTGTTGTTTATATGCTACTCTCAATTGATCAAAAGTCACAGCTCTGAATCCAGGATCATTTACATCCGGTGACATGCTTGCGGTTCGATTTGTTGGCCCCATTGAACCTGCTACAAATCTAGGTTTGTGAGGTTCTTTTAAGGTAAACTCCTGCGCTACTTCTTTGGCAATTTTTGCAGATTCAAAATTTAGTTCATAGACTAAATCTTCCAATTGATAATCTTCCATAGCGATGGTGGTTCCTGAAAAAGTATTGGTTTCAATTATATCGGCGCCTACTTCAAAATATTTTGCATGAACTTCTTTTATTGCCTTTGGCTGTGTAATAGATAATAAATCATTATTACCTTGTAAAGGACTGGGATAATCTTTAAAGCGCTCTCCCCGAAAATCATTTTCATCAAATTTATATGCCTGTAACATCGTTCCCATAGCTCCATCTAAAACAAGAATTCGTTTTTGTATTTCTTCTCTTATGTCTATCATATCTACTCTATTTAGAAATAGTTGTAATTTTCATTGTGTTCTGGTATTTGAGTTAGAGATTGCAGCTATCTTTTTTTAAAAGATAAAGCGAAAAGCCAGACTCAAAATTGGAATGCCCATAAAATAATATCAAGAAAAAAATAAGTTGATTTGGAAAAATCTTATAGCTATCTCTTCCAAAAACTTCTAATCTTAACTGGTAGAATGTAGCACCTACTTTATTATTTAAAGGGTTGCTAAGGCTTCTCAGGGTCTATTCCCTCTGCCTTTCTTGATAACATTTTAGTATATTAATGAACTGAATTGCAAATTAACGCAATTAATTTTTTATTTAAACATTTTGGTCAAACAAATTAGATGAGAGATATCGATCGCCTCTGTCACAAATTATTGAAACAATGATTCCATTTTCTAAATTTTCAGCTAGTTTGATAGCACCGGCAACAGCTCCACCACTACTCATACCTGCAAAAACACCTTCCTTTAAAGCCAATTTTCGGGTCATTAGTACAGCTTCTTCTTCGCTTACTTCAATAATTTTATCGACCTTATTTTTATCAAATATTTTAGGTAAATATTCTTCCGGCCATTTTCTGATTCCTGGAATTTTTGCACCTTCGGTGGGTTGAACACCCACAATTTCAATACTTTTATTTTTTTCTTTTAAAAATGTTGAGACACCCATAATGGTTCCTGTAGTTCCCATAGCAGAAACAAAATGAGTTATTTCTCCATGAGTATCCTTCCAAATTTCTGGTCCAGTGGTTTTATAATGAGCCTTCCAATTATCTGGGTTTTCAAACTGATTCAATAAAAAATATCCTTTTTCCTTATTAAGCTTTATAGCCAGATCTCTGGAGCCTTCAATTCCAGCATCTGCGGAAGTTAAAATTACTTCAGCGCCATAAGCCTGCATGGTTTTGACTCTTTCTTCGGTAGAATTTTCTGGCATTATAAGAATCAGATTTAAGCCTAATAATCGAGCAATAAATGCTAGTGCTATCCCTGTATTACCACTTGTAGCTTCGACTAAACTATCACCCTTTTTAATATCTCCTCGTTGTAGCGCCTGCTTGATCATATTAAGAGCTGCCCTATCTTTAACACTCCCTCCGGGATTATTACCCTCTAACTTTAAGAAGAGTCTCACTCCTTTTTTAGAAATCAAATTAGTAACCTCGATTAAGGGGGTATTTCCTATTTGATCAGTTATTTTTTTTCCTTGAATCATTTATTGCTATTATTTTTTAGGAAATATTCGATTTAACATCAGCACCTAAAGGCAATCGGCTTAATTTTGTTAAAGTAAATTTAGTAAATTTAAAAATAGAAATAAAACCATTTCCTATTTGAGTACTTTTAAATAAGAAATGGTACGGAGGGGATTTTTATCAATTATTAACTTGCATTTTGTAAGGCCTTAGTTCTTAGGTCATCAACTAATTTATAAAATATTTTGGCGTCCTCAAGATATAGCATGGCAAATTCTTTTGATGGTTCATTCTGATTGATTTGATAAACCATTGAAGAAAAGGAAGATTTCAACGAAATAACACCGCTTTCTATAAAATATTTATCAAAATCTCTAATGATACCGGCCTGAGTATTCGTTTTAATTTCTTCGGCAATCAATACAGCTTTGGCTGTATTAATTAAAGTATTGTACGAATGATAAATACTATCTGCCCATTGTCCTTCCTTCAGAGATTCCTCAGCGTTTTGAATTTTTTCTTCACTATCAAATAGTAGTGTTGCTATCAAATCAATAATTACACCAGCACATTCACCAATTCCAATGGCTTTTACGTAAGCACTTTCCTGACCCCAATCTATAAAGTCTTCTGCTTTTAAATTGGTAACATCCGCAAGAGGTTTTAATAATTGATAGAAATATTTTTCTTCTCGTCGGTCATAATAATCCAAAAATGACTCACCGTTAATCACATTTTTTTCATAGTCATTCAAAATTAATCGAAGAGCTTCCGGGCCTCTCCTACTTGGAATTTTTATTACTTTATTTGCAAATCTGCCTTGTCCGTCTCCAAGAATACCACCACCTAAAAGCACTTGAAGTGCGGGGGCAACATATTTACCTGATTTTACAGACATACCTTGAAAACCAATATGTGCCATATTATGTTGCCCACAAGCATTCATGCAACCACTTATTTTAATGGTCACATCCTTGTTGTTTACATAATTAGGATATTCATTTTTTAGTACGTTTTCTAAAACCCCTGCGATTCCTGTGCTACTGGCAATTCCTAAATTACAGGTATCTGTTCCGGGACAGGCAGTAATATCGAGTGTGCTATTGTAACCTGACTCAACAAAGCCTAGTTTTTCCAATTCCGTATAGAAGAATGGAAGCAATTCCTTTTTTACATGTCGGATTAATATATTTTGGCGCAAGGACAACCTGATTTCATCACCTGCATAGTCTTTAACCAATTCAGCCAATAATCTGGCTTTATCTGTATAAAAATCGCCTAATTTTACTTTTATTCCAATGGCGTATAAGCCTTCTTGTTTTTGTTTATATACATTGGTCTCTTTCCAAGTATTATATATTTCAACATCGTCAATTGAAGCCTTTGGAATTTCAATTTCAGGTAGCTCAATAAGATTGTCAAATGAACTGGTATCAATAGGATATGAGTGATAAGACAATGCCTTTTGTTCTTGTTGGATAAGGTTTATAAATTCTTCAAAACCAATATCCTTTATCAAAAACTTTAGTCTGGCTTTTGCACGCTTGTTTCTTTCACCATATCTGTCAAATACTCTTAGAACACTTTCAATAAATGGAATTATTTTATCGGTTTCTAAAAAGTCAAATGCAACATCGGCTTGTCTTGGTTGTGAACCTAACCCTCCTCCTAAAAGAATTTTAAATCCTTTAACTAATTCGCCGTTAATTTCCTTTGTTTTAGCAATAAAACCTAAATCATGTAAAAAGCTTAAGGCTGTATCCTCATCAGTTCCTGAAAATGAAATTTTAAATTTTCTTCCCATTTCCTGGCATACTGGATTCCTTAAAAAAAATTTAAACGTTGCATCTGCATAAGGAGAAACATCAAAAGGTTCTTCAGGATCAATTCCAGCAGTTTCTGAGGCAGTAACATTTCTAACCGCATTACCACAGGCTTCACGCAAGGTAATATCACTTTTTTCTAATTCCGACCAAAGTTCAGGAGTTCTCTCTAAACTAACATGATGAATTTGGATATCTTGTCGAGTAGTAATATGCAATCTTCCTCTGGAATATTCATCAGACACGTCAGCAATTCGGTGCAATTGTTCAGAGGTAACCTTTCCAAAAGGTAATTTAATTCTAATCATTTGAACTCCTTGTTGACGCTGGCCATACACACCACGTGCCAATCTCAGACTTCTAAAACGATCTTCATCCAATTTACCTTCTTTAAAAAGCTGGATTTTTCGTTCCAATTCTAAAATGTCCTTCTCAACAATTGGATTCTCTATTTCGGTTCTAAAACTTCTCATAATTCATTAATGAAAATGTATTCCACACTCTCGGTTATTTAATACTTTGGTGGGGTCGAAATAAGAATTGTTTTTAGGTAGATTATGTGCAATCAAATAGTCATTTAAGTCTTCATCCGACCAATAATAAAATGGACTTACCTTTAAAATTCCTTCTTTACTTACGCTCAATATATCTTTAGATTTTCTGTATTCTGTTTGTCTTACCCGAATATTAGTAAACCACATTTCCGGATCCAATTCTTTAAAAGCTCTTCTAAAAGGTTCTAATTTAACAATTTCGGTAAATTCAGCATGTTTTGGATCAGTCACTTCCGGAATTCCTAAAGTAGCATCTGTATAGGCTGAGGTTTGCAGAGGGGAATATTTTTGGATGTTCAATCCAAACTTATTAATTAAGTCATTTGAATGGCGATAAGTATCAGGGGTGTTATATCCGGTATCACACCAAATCACTTTTATATCTTTATCATTATTATGAAAAGTATTTAATAATACCGCGGAATAAATTCCAAAACTTGTAGTCACTACTCGATTTTTTGTTAAAGGCAGTGCCCAAGCAATGATCTCTTCAGGAGTTTTATCTTTTAACTCGTTATTCCAATATTCAAGGTCTAAATTTTTACCAATCATCATAAATGTATTAATTCTATTACCCTATCGGGATACTAGATTTAAACGCAAAGATATATTAAAAATTATAAATTACAAGTGTTTAACAAATTTTTGTGAGTTTTTAATGATTTTACGACTGGATCAAATCGGCCAAAGTGTTATTACGAAGAACTTGAAGTGTATTATCTCTTACCTGAATCATAAGTTTATGAACACTACATGCATTTTCATCAGGACAATCATCGCATTTTTCATAATAATTGAGACTAACACATGGCAGTAGTGCAATGGGGCCCTCTAAAACTCTAATGACATCGGTCATTAAAATTTCGGAAGCATCTTTTAATAAATAATACCCTCCCTTTTTTCCCTTTTTTGATCCTAAAAAGCCTGATTTTCTCAGGGTTAATAATATGCTTTCCAAAAACTTATGTGAAATATTTTCACTTTTAGAAATGGTTGCTATTTGAACCATTTGATCTTTTTCCTGACGGGCAATAAAGGCCAAGGCCTTCAATCCATATTTGGTTTTTTTGGAAATCATTAGGCTAATATAATCAATTTTCAATGGTTAAATTATATCTAATCAGAAAGCTATTTTTTATTTTAACTAGGAAGATTCACATTTATAGTGATTCGAGTCCCTTTGTCTTTTATGGAATTGATGAAAATTCGTCCATTTACATAACTAATTCTTTCTTTCATAAAAAATATACCCATACTAGAATTCTTTTTTAATTTGTTAACATCAAATCCTTTCCCATCATCATCAATGGTAATGCTCAAAAGGTCATCAGAATGACTCATTGAAATTAAGATATAGTTAGAGTTTGCGTATTTTAATGCATTATTAACAGCTTCCTGAACTACTCTGTATAAATTAGTTTCAATTAAAGAATCGAACCTACCATTAAAATCTGTTTTGTTTTCAAATAAAACTTTTTTTTCGGTGAAATTAGAAAGTTGATTTGCCAATTTGTTTAATGTGGCAACAATGCCATAGTCACTTAATTCAGGTGGAGTCAAATTAAAGGTTACCGTTCGTACTTCTTTGATTAAAAAGCTCAATACTTCTTTTAATTTTTCAATTTTTTTCGAAGAGGAATCAACATTGGAAGTATTAATTGATTCAATATTAAACTTCAATGCTGTTAGCATTTGTCCAATCCCATCATGTATATCCTTGGCAATACGTTTTCGCTCTTCTTCTTGCGCCTCGACTATTTGACTGGCTTGTTCTTTTTGTAAATCAACTTCTTTTTTAAATCGCTGTTCGTTAAGTTTATCGATCTCTTTTTGAGATGCTTTTCTATCGGTAATATTGGTGCATAAGATCAATATACTTTGATTATTTTTTAATTGATTCATTGGAATGATAGACATTTCCAACCATAATTTTTTGCTATTTCTTGTGGTAATTTCCACTTCACCTAACCATATTGAACTTCTTGTTTCTTTTAAAAGTTGATGAATTGTCTGTTGTTCTCCTATATCCGTTGACAAAATTTCTTCTAAGGGTAATTTCTTATCTTTATCATTAATACTTAATAGGGTGGTAAATTTTTTACTGATATAAACAACGGATCCGCCTTGGGATACGCTTGCAAATAAGGCTGTGTTATTCATTGCATAATTCAGTCCCAATAATTTTTGATATGATTCTTCTTTAGAATCATATTTTTTCTGAATTTTACTTAACTTTTCTAAGGTGCCTTGATTGGATTTGTTTAAATCCTCAAATTCGATTTTGATTTTACTTAAAATTAATCTCAAAAATAAAATGATTGCAAATAAGACCAAAGCAATTCCAATAAACAGGTATTTTAACCAAATAAACTGATTTATTTCATTATGAGATAATTTGTAAAAAACAAATAGAATTATTGCAAAGACAATAGACACAAAAACAAATAGTAAATTAAATTTTTTAAAAATACTGCTATCTGAATCATTATTTGTAAGTGGTTTCGTCATTTTAAAATTCAGAAATAAATTCTGGCATCAATATCATAAATAATCATGTTCTAATCGAAGTTGAATAGATATTTAAGCGATGGCTTTTTGGATTAAGTTTAGAGATTTTTTTGAAAAATTTATTTTCAAAGCCCATTCATGTCCTTTATCAGACATTTTAGCCCAGGTTTTTTGAACGATATCAATTAATTTACTTTCGGAATATTTTTCAGAAAAATTTTCAAAATAATTCTCTAAGAATATCAGACATATTACATCTTCTAAAAGTTGAGTTTCTTCATTTTTTTTAAGTTGTTTTTTCTGAAGTAAAAATGCCACTTTTTCGATTACAGAATCATCGAAACCCACTTCTTTTAATATTCCTGAAGCCTTAACGGCATGGAACTTCGCAAGGTCTCTACGCCATGACAAGTATCCTTTTCGATTTATTTCATAGGAACCTCTTGAAATTTCCCATCTGCAAATATGTTGACAACGTACGGCCAATTGAACTTCAACCGAGGCATTCGGTTCAAATTCATTGAGTTTATGAGTCATTCTCATGGCATATAGTAATTCTTTTGGATATTCTTTGCCTTCAGAAATTTCAGTATGAGGATCATTTGAATTGGCCTCATCAAACAATTGTATGGCTTTTTTAAATCTATCGATCACAGTATTATTTATTTGGTTTTGTTGGAATATCAATTCAATTCTTATGTTTCAAAGTTACAAATCATTTTTGAAATTTGGGTTTAATAAAATAATTCAAGAAATAATCGCAAATAAAAAGGCATAATATTTATTTATGCCTTTTATAAATTTTTGAATAATCTTGTTTTAAGTAAATAGACTTTGATAATTGTCTTTGTAGGCAAAAAGCATGACAATGTTTAAAATTAGTAATGCTCCACCCATGGGTAGACCAGCACTGTCTAATGTCAAATGATAAAGTACCGCATTCACAGAAACACTCATTAAAATTACCATCATTAAAGGTGCATATTTGTTTAACCACAGAGAAAGTCCGGCAGCCATTTCAACAATACCAACTAAAGTCATAACTTTAGTAATTTCGAGTGCCTCCCAGTAGCCCATGGCTGCCTCGGGTGGTGGAGGTGGAGCAAAAAATTGAAATAAATGATTTGCACCAAAAAACAATAAGAATAAACCAAAAACAATTCTGAGAACTAATAAAACTTTTGAATTCATAATATTTGGATGATTTAAGTTTTTTTGTATAAATGTAACAAAATATTTTTAAATAGGTATATAGCAGATATTTAGAATTGAAATATTCTAATAATTAAATATTTGAAGAAGTATAATCACTATGGATTATTCCGAAAAGCCAATAAATACATATCCATTTTCAATCTTAACTGGGTAAGTTGAAATGGCCTCTAAGTCACCGTTTAAGTTTTCACCAGTTTCAAGAGAAAATGTTTTTTTATGCATAGGGCAGGCTATTTTCGGAGCCCCATGATCATCACCAAGCATACCACGTGAAAGCACCATTTCCATTTTATGAGGACATGCATTTTGACAAGCATACCATTTATTCTTTCGAGAGAAATTATAAACAGCAATTTGTTTGTCCTTATATTTCACACACAAGCCTCCATTTTCGGGAAATTCTTTAACTGCTGTCACCTTAAACCAAATATTCACATCATTTAAGGTGGTGGTTTTGTATTTTGATAATATTGCTTCCATAATTATAATTTGGTATTTGGGTATCAGGTAAAATGGTATCTGGTTTTTTTATTATATAAAATCTATTGTAAGACATGGCTCGTCATCTTAAACCTGAGCCCATAGTGAATTAATTTTTCCAAAGTTCTGGCATTTTCTGATCTCGTATCGGAACAAATGCAAGATTATCATCTCTATCGTTAGAATTTACAAAATGACTAAAACGTTTTTTAGTTTCATCATTTTCAATGGCTTGTTTCCATTCACATTCATAGGCATCAACCAAAGATTGCATTTCGTTTTCCATTTCATCATTAATTCGTAAAACATCATCAATAACAACCTTTTTCAATTGCTCCATCCCGCCTTCTAATTTATCCAGCCAAGCGGCTGTTCGCATTAATGGAGCGGCAGTACGGATATAATACATTAAAAATCTATCCAAATATTTGATACAGGTCTTATTGTCTATTTTCTCAGCGAGTAATAGTGCATGTTTTGGAGTTGCACCTCCATTGCCGCATACGTAAAGGTTCCATCCACCTTCTACTGCAATAACACCAAAATCCTTCCCTCTGGCTTCAGCGCATTCACGAATACAACCAGAAACTCCTCCTTTAAGTTTATGTGGAGACCGCAATCCTTTATACCTATTTTCCAATTCAATGGCAAAACTTACACTTTCATCCAGTCCAAACCTGCACCAAGTGGAGCCGACGCAACTCTTGACGGTTCGAAGAGATTTACCATAAGCGTGTCCACTTTCAAATCCAGCGTCAATTAATTCTTTCCAAATGGCAGGTAAATCATTGAGTTCAGCACCGAATAAATCTATTCGTTGACCTCCAGTAATTTTTGTATACAAGTTATATTTTTTACCAACTTTACCGATAACAATTAATTTTTCAGGAGTAATTTCTCCACCGGGAATTCTTGGTACAACAGAATAAGTTCCATTCCTTTGAATATTGGCTAAGAATTTATCATTGGAATCCTGAATTACTTCTTCTTTGTTTGCCGTATCATTATACAAACTGGCAAAAACAGAAGCTATTAAAGGTTGGCAAATTTCACATCCGTCACCTTTTCCACAGATGTCTAAAACTTCATCATAGGAAGTTAATTTTTTAATTTTAATAATTTCAAATAGCTCTTGACGGTTGTATTCGAAATGCTCACATATGGTTTCTTTTACTTCTTTGCCTAAAGATTTTAAAGTTTGATTTACCAAATCGGCAACCATGGGCTTACAACCTCCACAGCTGGTGCTTGCTTTGGTGCAAAAGATCACATCTTGTAAATTTTCACAAGTTTCTTTTATAATTGAATTGCATATTTCACCTTTTGAAACGTTTTCGCAAGAGCAAATTTGGGCTGTATCCGGTAAATCCATTGCACTTCCAAAGGCAGATCCACCAGCTTCGCCACGTGCGCCTAATATCAAATCTTCCAGGTTATCCGGCAATGTCATATTATTTAAATAGATTTGATGCAAAATATTATAGTCGGAGGCATCTCCTACTAAAATACCTCCCAATAGGGTTTTACCATCATGACTTACATTGATTCTTTTATATAGGCTTTTTGTTTTATTTTCAAATAAAATGGAATGACCCTTATGTGAGGGCATAAATGGTTCCCCAAAACTTGCTACGTCAACACCAATCAACTTTAATTTGGTTGACATATCAATTTCTTCACTCATGGAAGCGTCAGAATTTCCTAAAATTTGATTTACTGCAACCTCCGCCATTTCATATCCAGGAGCTACCAAACCATAAATCATTTGATTGTATAAGGCAACCTCACCAATGGCAAAAATACTTGGGTCTGAAGTTTGCATTTTGTTGTTCACAACAATACCTCCACGAACCCCCATCTCCAAATCACAGGTCTTGCCCAATTCATCTCTTGGTCTAATCCCTGCAGAAATTACCAACATATCAACATCTAATTGATCGTCTTCTCCGAATTCCATTCCGGTAATACAACCATTGCCCAAAATCTGATTTGTAATTTTACTCAAATGGATATTGATGCCCATAGATTCTAATTTCACCTGCAGAACTTTACTGCTTCTTATATCTAATTGTCTTGGCATTAATTTGGGTGCAAATTCAACCACATGGGGTTCTAATCCCATATCCATTACTGCTTTTCCCGCCTCTAGTCCTAATAGTCCCCCACCCAATACAGCGGCTCTAGCCTTAGGGTTTTTTTGCTTGATTTTTTCCGCATATGAAAGCATTCCTTCTAGATCCTCGATGGTTCTATATACAAAAACACCTTCTTTTTCTACTCCATTAATTGGAGGAACAAAAGGAGCTGAACCCGTGGCAAGCACCAAATAATCAAATGAGTATTCATTTTCTTTAACGGTTGTTATTGTTTTACTACCTCTGTGAATATCTGTCACTCTTTCATTAGTGATTAAATCAATATTATTATCTTCATACCAAGTCCGAGGTGCCATTTCCAAAGCTTGGGCATCACCATTTTTAAAATATTCACTTAAATGAACCCTATCATATGCGGGTCTTGGTTCTTCACCAAATACGATCAATCTGTAATCTTTACTTTGTTCTTTGACTACAAATTTTTCACAAAACTTATAACCAACCATTCCATTCCCGACAATAATAATTGTTTTCATAATGAATAAATTGTATCAACGAGACAAAAGTAAGTATAAATACGTAATTATTGAATTAAATTGTGATTGTTTTTAATTAAATACGTATTTTTGTCAAATGCAAAATTAGAGCCAATTTAAATAGTAATATGTATGAAAAAAATTACAAAAAATCCGAAAGTAATATTGGTTGGTGCTGGCCCTGGAGATGTAGATTTGATTACAGTAAAAGGATTAAGGGCGATTGAGAATGCAGATGTTGTTTTGTATGACGCCTTGGTAAATAAAACATTGTTGAAAAATGTTAAGGCAAGTGCTCAATGCATATATGTTGGAAAACGATTTAATTCTCATAAGTTTTCTCAAGAAGAGATCAATGAAATGCTGGTAGATTATGCCAATGAATATGGCACTGTTGTTCGATTAAAAGGAGGAGACCCTTTTGTTTTTGGAAGAGGAAGTGAAGAGGCTTTATTTATTGAAAGTCAAGGAGTAGAAACCGAATTTATTCCTGGGATAAGTAGTGCACTTGCCGTCCCTACCAATCAGGGAATTCCGATGACAAAACGGGGAATTAGTGAAGGATTTTGGGTAATGACAGGTACAACATCTACTGGTGATATATCAGAGGATATTGCTTTGGGAGCTCAATCTTCTGCAACATTAATAATTTTAATGGGTCTTCGTAATTTTTCATTAATTATGAACGAAATAAAAAATCATCGTCACAAATACACACCCTTTGCAATCATTCAGAATGGAACACTTCCCAATGAAAACATCATTATAGAAACATTGAATAATTACAACAATGTAATTGATAATATAGATTATTCTTCTCCGGGAATTATTGTAATTGGTGATGTGGTAGCAGAACATCCGGCATTTTTGGAAGAAGAAATACAACGTGTACTGGGGATGTCATTCTGATAGAATACTTCTTAGTGTCAAGTCAAGCATAATCTTTAGGCCCAAGCCTTGTTCTTTTTGTTTTTTGCTTTGCTAAAAAAAGACTCACGTAGCTAAGGCTATGCTTATTTTTTTTATCTTTTCAAAATTCCAAAAATTACTTCAACTTACCCGAAATCTCATACTTGACTTAACACTAGTTTAAACGCAACTAATAATATATGAAAATCACTATTGATTTTTTGCTACTTTTGAAATTAATCCTTTGTAATTTTTCTAAATCTTCAAAAATAACATTTTATACGTAGATTCTATTGAAATAGATTGCGTATAAATACGTAGATTTATATCTTTGCTTCATTATTAATGAATTTGAATTTAAGGATAATTATATTTTGGGGACTTCGAATACAAGCATGGCTAATCAAACTTTATTTTTAAATACTTTTGCTTTTACGGTGTGTTTTGCAGTTTGGTTACTAAATGGAGTATTAGTGACCTTTTTAGTTGATAATCAGGTTTTTGATTGGACCTCTGTAGAAGTAGGGTGGTTGATTGGAATTCCGGTTCTTACTGGCGCTTTATTCAGGCTTCCTGCTGGTATATTAACTGATAAATTCGGTGGTAAACCCATATATGTCGGCCTATTATTTTTATGTGCCGTACCCATGTTTTTGCTTTCTTATGCCAATGACTTTTGGACTTTTGCCTTATGTAGTTTAGGTTTTGGTATGGCTGGAACCAGTTTTGCCATTGGCGTGGCATACACCTCAATTTGGTTTAAAAAATCAAAGCAAGGGTTAGCCTTGGGTATATTTGGGGCTGGAAATGCCGGGGCGGCAATCACTACTATGGTTGGACCAAAGTTATTAGAATATTTAACTGATGATAAGACAAATTTAGATGGTTGGCGAATAATGCCCCAGATATATGCAGTAGCTTTGGTTGTTATGGGTATTATATTTTATTTATTTACCAAGAATAAAAAGCCTGAAACTAGTTCTAAAAATTTAAAAGGTATGCTGAAACCACTTAAAAGTTTAAGAGTTTGGCGCTTTGGTTTGTATTATTTTTTGGTTTTTGGTTGTTTTGTTTCTTTTGCAGGGTGGTTGGTTCCATATTATACCAATGTATATAAACTCAATTTGGCATCAGCCGGATTATTTGTATCTGCTTTCAGTTTACCTACGGGAATTATGCGAATTTTTGGAGGTTGGCTTTCTGATAAATATGGAGCAAGAAAAGTGATGTATTGGGTGTTAGTTTCATCAGTAATTTTTAGCGTTCTATTATTTATACCTAAAATGGATATTTATACCACAGGAAAAGGCATTAATGCCAAGCAAGCTGGTATTGTTACAGAAGTAACAAGTTCATTTATAATGATTGGTGAAAAAAAATATGATATATTATTAAAGGAAAGTCAACTTGAAAATATCGATAATGAATTTAAAATTTTTCCTGTAAAAGTTTCCTGGCAAGAGGCAAAAGTAAGGGTAGGTGATGAAATTGTCAAAAAGCAGTTAATTGTTGAAGGTAAAACACATATTTATTTTCAGGCAAATATTTGGGTATTTGCAATTTTTACAATTATGATAGGGTTTATTTGGGGAATCGGAATGGCGGCGGTTTACAAACATATTCCGGATTATTTTCCTGAAGAAGTTGGTGTTGTCGGTGGCATGGTTGGTGTATTAGGGGGTTTAGGAGGTTTTGTTTGCCCTATTTTATTTGGTTATTTATTAGAAGGTACAGGCTTGTGGTCAAGTAGTTGGATCTTGATGATATTCCTATCCGCAATTTGTCTGGTTTGGATGCATCGTGTAGTACAAAGAATGATTTGTAAAAAAATTCCGGAACTTGGATTTAAATGATTTAAAGAATTTCCCAGCATATTTCCAAAGTTTTGTTTTCTACGTAAAAATTTAGGTATATTTGTTTAAATGTTAATTAAACTCATTGGAAAATAAAATCAAAATTGCGCTGGTTGATGACCATTTGTTAGTAAGAAACGGTATCAAATCTTTGCTTGAAGAAGAGCAGGATATGGTTGTTGTTGCGGAAGGATCAAATGGCTTTGAAGCCCTAGAAATTGTTTCGAATTATCATCCAGATATTTTGATTATTGATGTAAGAATGCCTGAGATGAATGGAATTGAAGCAGTTGGTAAATTACAGAGCCTTGGGTCAAAAACCAGATCAATAGTTCTTTCCATGCATGATTCAGAAGAATATATTTTGGAGTCGATTAAGGCAGGTGCCAATGGATATTTGTTAAAGGATACTGATAAAAAAGAGTTTATCAAAGCAATTCACACCGTACATAACGGGGGTAAATATTTTAGCGGGGATATTTCTAATGTAATAGTAACTAACTATTTACAGAATTCGTCTAGCCCGGTAAAAGAACAAAAGCTTCTACAAAAGCAAGATCCCTTTGGACTGACCAAAAAGGAAAAGCAAATTCTTTCTCATATTCTTTCGGGTAAAACTAATGGAGAAATATCAGAAATTCTTAACAATAGTAAACGAACCATTGAAACACATCGTTTTAATATGATGAAAAAAATGAATGTTAAAAATTTAATTGAACTTTCCTCCAAAGCTTCAGAATTCGATCTTATCTGATATTTTTAAGAGGTGTTTAACTGGGGATCTTTAAAAGATCAATTTGGAAATGTAATTGTTCCAATAAACTGAGATTTATTTAATCTTCAAATATATTTACTTAAACTGGGAATTTATTAAAATTGAGAGTTCATTTTTAATAAATTAAACATACGTATTAATACGTAATTATGTATTTTTGTAAACATAAAATTGAACCAATTTATGTCTGTAAATAAATCCTATAAAACAACTTGCTCTTATTGTGGTGTAGGGTGTGGTATTATCGTAAACAAGGATTCAAAGGGAAATTTGAAAGTTGAAGGAAATCCGGATTATCCGGTAAACAAAGGGATGCTTTGTTCCAAAGGGATGAACTTGAATTATGTTGTGCAAAACACTTCTGATAGGATTTTGCATCCTCAAATGAGGTGGAGTAGGAATCACCCATTAAAACAAGTTACCTGGGATTCGGCCTTGGAAAGAGCCACTGCAGTATTTAAATCAATTATCAAAAAACACGGTCCTGATAGTGTAGGGTTCTATGTTTCAGGTCAATGTTTAACAGAGGAATATTATATTATAAACAAGTTAACCAAAGGTTTTATTGGAACAAATAATATAGATACCAATTCCAGATTATGCATGAGTTCTGCTGTAGTGGGTTATAAAAAAACTGTTGGAGAAGATTCGGTACCAATTTCTTATGAAGATATTGAATTGGCAGATTGTTTTTTAATAGCTGGTGCAAATCCAGCTTGGTGTCATCCAATTTTATTCCAGCGGTTGGTAAAACATAAAGAAGAAAATCCGGATATAAAAATCATAACTGTTGATCCGAGAATAACTCAAACTTCAGCGCTTTCAGATTTACATCTTCAAATAATCCCAGGAACGGATGTAATCTTATTTAATGCCATTGCAAGACGATTGATTGAGAAGAAGAAAATTGATAAAAAATTTATTCAGAATCATACGAAAGATTATGAATTGGTGAAAGAAAAAGTATTCAAGACTTCCTTATCTGATGCTGCTTTATCATGTGGGATTACAATAAAGGAAATTAAGAAAGCTGCTCAATATATTGGAGATTCCAATGCCTTTATTAGTATGTGGACCATGGGTTTAAATCAAAGTGTAATAGGCGTTGATAAAAATGTATCACTGATGAACCTTTCCTTGTTAACAGGTCAAATTGGCAAAAAAGGTTCAGGGCCATTTTCACTAACCGGACAGTCTAATGCAATGGGTGGTCGAGAAGTGGGAGGAATGGCAAATTTATTGGCTGCCCATAAAGATTTGGCAAATCCTGAACACAGAAAACAAGTTTCAGATTTTTGGGGCGGAAAGGAGATTAACGAAAAACCAGGATTGACGGCGACGGAGATGTTCGATGCCTTACATTCGGGGAAGTTAAAAGCTATCTGGATTGTTTGCACAAACCCGGTGGTTAGTCTACCTGATTCTTTGAAGGTAGAAGCAGCCCTTGAGAAAGCCAATTTTGTTATTGTGCAGGATATTTCTAATAATTCGGAAACTACCAAATACGCCGATTTGTTATTGCCGGCAGCGGGATGGTTGGAGAAAGAAGGTACGATGACGAATTCTGAACGAAGAATTAGTTATTTGGAAAAAGGTGTTGAACCCCCGGGAGATGCATTGCCAGATGCTGAGATTTTTACACGATTTGCTCAAAAAATGAATTTTCAGGGATTTGACTATGAAAGTTCCAGTGATATTTTTGACGAACATTGTCTACTTACAAAAGGGACTAACATAGATATTTCAGGTTTGTCTTACGAGAGATTGAAATCAGAAGGAAGTATGCAATGGCCGGTTCCATCAAAAGAGCATCAAGGCACTTCAAGACTTTTTACCAATCATGAATTTTTTACAATTTCGGGTAAGGCTCAATTTAATTTACCTCAACATACCGAAAATCAATCAGAAAGAGTTTCTAGAGCATTTCCATTGGTTCTAACAACGGGTCGTATAAGAGACCAATGGCATACCAGAACAAGAACCGGAAAAGTAAATAGGTTAGATACTCACATTCCATCTCCATTTCTTGAAATTAATAATGTGGATGCCCTTGAAAGAAATTTAAAAGAAGGAGATATTGCGATTATTAAAAGTGCTAGAGGAGAAGTAAGAGTAAAAGTAAAGCTTGGATTTAATATTAGAAAAGGTGTGGTATTTATGCCCATGCACTGGGGTAAAATATTGAATAATGATTTTGGTAGAGCCAATAATCTGACTAATAATTTAATTGATCCAATTTCCAAAGAGCCAGATTTTAAATATAGTGCAGTAGAAGTTGACAAATATAAAAAAACCAAAGAAAAAATATGCATAGTTGGAGCTGGAGCTGCTGCTTTTAGATTTGCACAAAGTTATCGTGATCATAACTATGAGGACGAAATTTTGGTATTTTCAAAGGAAAATGATCCCTTTTATAATAGGGTGTTATTACCTGAATATGTTAGTGATGAATTAACCTGGGAGCAACTTGAAAAAGTCAAACAAAGTGAAATTGACAAATTAAAGTTGAATTTATTTCCAGGAGTTTTGATTACAAATGTGGATAAAAACAATAAAATTGTAATTGATAGTAATGGTGAAAAGCATGGTTACGATAAGCTTATTATTGCAACCGGTAGTAGAGCTTTTGTTCCTTCAAACGCTCAACTAGATCAGCCGGGAAGATATACTCTTAGAAACAGGGTTGATGCTGAAAGATTAAAAAGTCATTTACAAAATACAGGGCTTTCTGAAAAAGAACAGCATGTTATAATTGTTGGTGGAGGCCTATTGGGTCTTGAATTAGCAGCAACTCTCAATAAAAAAAACATACAAATTACAATCGTTCAGCGTGCTTCCCGACTCATGGAACGACAATTGGATTTAATTGCGAGTAGGTTATTGGCAGAAGATGTTCAGGAAAGGGGAATTCAGATATATTTTGATAATGAAGTAAGTACGGTTTTTGAAGATGATGATTCACCTAATAAATTGTCAATTACATTAAAGACCGGAAAAGTAATTTATGCTAACGCCATTGTTTATGCAATTGGAACTATACCAAATATTGAATTGGCCAGACAATCAAAATTAGATTGTAGAAGGGGTGTCATTGTAAATCAACATTTACAATCGAGTGATCCAAATATATTTGCTTTAGGAGAAATTGCTGAATTCAATAATTTTTTATATGGAATTACTTCAGCAGCGGAACAACAAGCCGATATCGCTGTAAAATATATTTTGGGTGATCTTAGCAGTATTTATTCAGGCTCTGTTTTGATGAATATTTTAAAATTTGAAGATTTAGATTTATGCAGTATTGGAACCGTTCTCTTTTCAGAAAAAGACACCTCTTATGAAGAAGTTATTTTTATGGACATGAATAAACGCTATTATAAGCGATGTATTATCAAAAATGATCGATTGATTGGAGCCGTTTTATTGGGTGATAAAAATGAATTTGCAGAATTTAAAACATTGATTGAAGATAAAATTGAACTTGGTGAAAAAAGAGAAGAATTATTGAGATCAAATGAACCATCCGTACCTGTAAAAGGAAAACTAATCTGTTCTTGCAGTCAGATTGGAGTTGGAAATTTAGAAGAGACAGTCATATCAGGATGTACAGATTATGCCGAATTGTGTAAAATCACTGGGGCAGGAATGGGTTGTGGGAGCTGTAAGCCAGAGGTGAAAGATATCTTTCAAAGGGCCTTACAAAAAAACCTGGTTAATGTATAGATTATGATAGATTTAAAAAGAATATTTATTAAGGGTGGAATATTATCTCCAAGTGAATTGAAAAGAATTCTCAATTATGCGGAATCTTTGGGGTTGGATGCAATACATTTTGGGTCAAGACAAGATATCATATTCCCTGAGCATATGATGAAGGACCATTTAGAGAGTCAATTTCCGAAACTGAGTACAAGCATGATTTCTGATCCCACTTATCAAAATATTGTTTGTTCATATGTTGCTGCCGATATTTTTCCATCAACAACCTGGTTAAATGGTTCGACCTATTTGTATGTTTTAGAAAGTTTCAAACATCAACCCAAATTAAAAATTAATATTTCAGATCCAAAACAACAGTTGTCTCCCTTGTTTAGCGGTCAACTAAATTTTATTAGTTCCGTACATGAAGATTATTGGTATTTGAATCTTCGGTTACCCAATTGGAATGAATCTGTTTATTATCCTGTACTTATTTATAGTTGGGATATTTCTAAAATTTCCAAGATAATTGAGGAAACCTATCTTGATGCTGAAGATGTAGATGAATTGTTTATACTGGTAAATAATCAAATCGAAACAAATAGCAGAACTATTGAATCAGAATTAGAAGTCGAATTTAAGCCTTTTCCCTATTATGAAGGGATGAACAAAATGGGGATCAATCAATATTGGTTGGGATTGTACTGGCGAAATAATAAATATTATCTTGACTTTTTAAATGTATTTTGTGATTTCTGTTTGGACAATAGAATTGGTAAAATATGTATAACTCCATGGAAATCTTTTATTGTAAAAGGAATTCCGAGGGAAAGCAAATTAATGTTGGAAAAGCTTCTGGGAAAGTCGGGAATTAATATAAGGCATTCTCTATTGGAACTTAATTGGCACCTACCTGTTAATGATGAAAAAGCATTGGCTCTTAAAAAATTCATAGTGACTAATTTTAATCAAAATGATATAAGTACCTACGGGTTGACATTTGCCATTACGAATCGAGGAGAAAATAAAATTTATTTCACTTCCATTGTTATTGAGAAAAACACCCTGCCTAACATAGTTAAGGATTTTCATATAAGGCCAACATATAATGTTCTTTATTGCGAAAATTTCAACCCTAATACTCAGAAATATTTGGTATATGCCCAAGATGTGGATAAAATTGAGTTACCGGGTCTATTAATGGAATTAAGCAAATTATATTTTGAAGAATTGGGTGAATCTGAAGAGGATCAATCGTTAAAAGAATTGGGGCAAAATGAAAATATTGAAAAAGAAGTCTACCAATGTGGTGAATGCTTAACGGTTTATGATTCTGAGATAGGAGATAAAAAATTCAGTATTGAATCAGGAACTTTGTTCGAAGACATAACTATTGAATATGAGTGTCCGGTTTGTGAAGCTCCGAAAAAGAGTTTTGAATTGAGAACTATTTGATTTGCAATATTACTTTCAATAATTATGAGATGCTCAGGAAGGTATTATAAAATATTCTTCTGAGTTCTCAATTTCTAATCTTTATTGTCTAACATTCCTTTAGTTAATTCATTTAATTTAGTAACTTTTTTTTCAAAATTACCTTTGATAGTTTGTCTGTAAGCATTTAAATTGTCACTCAAATCATTGATATTATCAGGAAGAACTTCTTCAAAAAATTGCCTCAATCGTTTGGCCAATGTTGGTGATTTTCCATTGGTAGAAATGGCGAGTTTCAGATTACCTTTCGTAACGATACCACCCATATAAAAGTCGCAATAGTCAGGATTGTCAGCCACATTTACCAATATATTTCTTTCTTTACAGTCGGCATGAACTTGTAAATTGACCTCCAAATCATTAGTAGTCGCAATAACAAGATGCTTGTCTTTTAAAAAAGAACTTTCATAAGGATTTGAAAAGATATTGATGTTGTATTTATGAGACAAATCAATTATTTCTGAAATAAAGGATTCAGCAATGATAGTTACTCTGGCTTTTGGGCTTGATTTTAGTAAAAAAGTCAATTTTTCAAGTCCTACTTTACCCCCTCCGACGATTAATACATTTAATTCAGAGACTTTTAAAAAAATCGGATATAATTCGTTCTTATTCAATTATCAAATTAGTTAAAAATGAAGAGGAAAAATTCATTTATATCAAGGTAGTTTTCTCTTGCCCCATTTAATTGTATTCCAAATCCTTTCATGAAAAAAATACAAAATCATTTTAGTAAAAATTTCAATACCTCCAATAGATAGAGCGGTTCTAATTTGACCAGTCAAAACATAAGATATAATAATAGTATCCAAAGTTCCAATGGTTCGCCATGAAACTGCCTTTACCATACTTCTTCGTTTGGTCTCACCTTTTTTAAAATATTCGCTATTTTTAGAATTGAATAATAGCATATTTAATTTTTTAATGCACTATTTAAATCAGTTAATATATCATTTATATGCTCCAAGCCTACTGAGACTCTAACCAATCCATCGGTTATCCCAACTTTAAGCCTATCGTCTTCACTGAGTTTACTATGAGTTGTTGAGGCTGGGTGTGTTACAATTGTTCGTGAATCACCTAAATTAGCAGAAAGAGAGCACATCTGCAAATTGTTTAAAAATTTTCTTCCTGCTTCCATTCCTCCATGAACCTCAAATGCGACAATGTTTCCTCCCAATTTCATTTGTTTTATAGCAACTTCATATTGGGGATGTGATTTTAAAAATGGATATTTCACCACTTTAACTTGGGTTTGATTTTCTAAAAATTCAGCAACTTTTAAAGCATTTTCGCAATGTTTATCAACCCTTATTGCCAAGGTCTCTAAGCTTTTAGACAAAATCCAGGCATTAAATGGAGACATTGATGGTCCTGTATTTCTAGAAAATAAATATATTTCACGAATCAAATCCTTTTTCCCAACTGCTACGCCTCCAAGAACTCTGCCCTGACCATCTATCAATTTGGTTGCCGAATGAACAACTATGTCCGCTCCATATTTAATAGGGTTTACTAAATAGGGTGTTGCAAAACAATTGTCAATAATTAATAATATTCCATGTTTTTTTGCAATTTTCCCTAATAAATCTAAGTCTAAAATATCAACTGATGGATTTGTTGGAGTTTCAGCATATAGAATTTTTGTGTTTGATTGAATTAATCCTTCTATAGTATTTGGTTCATTTACATTAAAATAACTGGTTTCAATCTGCCACTTGGGTAAATATTGTGTGAATAATGCATGGGTAGAACCAAATACTGATCTACATGAAACAATATGATCACCACTACTTAATAGTGCGCCAAAAGTGGAGAAAATAGCTGCCATACCAGTAGCAAATGCATAGCCACTTTCTGCACCCTCCATATTCACCATTTTATCAACAAATTCTGAGGTGTTGGGATTAGAAAAACGACTATAAAGGTTTTTATCTTTTTCTTCTGCAAAAGCAGCCCTCATTTCTTCAACATCATCAAAAACAAAACTTGACGTCAAATATAATGGAGTTGAGTGCTCTCCAAACTGAGATCGTTCAGTTTGATTTCTAATCGCTTCTGTTTCAAAATGTTTTTTACTATTCATCTTAAATTGCTTTTTCTGTTAATCGTAGAATATCTCCAAATACACCTCTGGCGGTAACCTTAGCCCCAGCGCCTGCACCTTGAATAACAAGAGGTTGTTCACCATAGGATTCCGTATAAATTTCAAAAATTGAATCAGATCCTTTTATTTGACCTAAAGAACTATCCGATGGAACCGAAACTAATTTAACCTCTAAAATACCTTTGGACTTATTCAAATCACCTGATAACTCACCAATATATCTTAATACATGATTTTCTTCTTGATCAAACTTAATATTTGCATATTCCTGATCCAAATCTTTCAATTTGGTTAGAAACTGAGCCGCTGTACCCATTCTTAATTTTTCTGGGATTAGATTTTTAATTTCTACATCGTTAAATTCATTTTCCAAATCTAATTCTCTTGCCAAAATCAATAATTTTCTTGCAACATCGTTACCGCCAAGATCCTCTCTAGGATCCGGCTCAGTAAATCCTTGGTCAATTGCTTCTTGTAATATTTTACTGAAGGATTTATTTTGCAATGAAAAATTATTAAATAAATAACTTAATGATCCGGAAAATACACCTTTAATTTTTGTAATATTTTCCCCAGAATGATGCAATAATTTAATAGTATCTATTAAAGGTAATCCAGCGCCAACATTGGTTTCATACAAATACTTTTTCTCATTCACTTCAAGTTGAGCTCTTAGATCTTTATAAAATTCATAATCAACAGTATTTGCAATTTTGTTAGATGAAACCAGGTCAAACCCATTTTCAACCAAGGGAATGTAATTTTTAATAAAGTTTATGCTGGCAGTATTATCTACAGCGATTAAATTTTCTAAATGATTTCCTCTTGCATAACTTATAATATCATTTATAGTATAATCAACATTATTACTATTCTCCAATTCATCTTGCCAATTTGAAGAAATCCCATTATTATTTAAAACAAGTTTTTTAGAATTACCTACAGCGAAAATATTTAGATTAATATTTTTTCTTTTTAAGATATTTTTTTTACTTGTCAATATTTGTTCAATTAAAGTACCACCTACCAAACCAACACCGAATATAGCAATGTTAATATTGGTAGAAACTCCGAATATTTGACCATGGATTACATTAACGGCTTTATGTAAATCATCATCTTCTATTACCAGGCAAATATTATCACCTGAAATTGTATTGTTAATTAAAATCGGATTGATTCTGTTTTTAATAATTGCATTGTATGAATTATGAAAATTGCTTAAATTTTGACCAATGATTGAAACTATTGATAATTTATTTTTAATATAAATTCGATTAACATCCTTCGTTTTTAAATCGTTTGCGAACTCTTGTTCTAATATTTCTTTTGCTTTAATCGCATCTATTGAATCTACAATAAATCCAATACCTCTTTCAGAAGATCCCTGAGAGATGATACTTACATTTATATTTTCTTTGCCTAAAGAAGAAAAAATCCGAGCGTCGATTCCTACAGTACCTAATAATCCTCTACCTTCTAGATTTATTAGTGACACATTATTTTGTACTGTGACAGATCGTATTCCTTTTGAGGTAGCTTTTGATTTAATTAGTGTACCGGTATTTTTATCATCAAAAGTATTTAACAATCGCAAAGGAATATTTTTTTCAACAAGCGGGATGATGGTTTTGGCATGTAAAATGTTCGCACCAAAATTGGCCAGTTCATTTGCTTCCTGAAAGGTGAGTTCTTCAATTTTTTGAGCATTCGATACTAAATCTGGATTTGCAGTATATATTCCGTTTACATGGGTATAATTTTCTAATTCTTCCGCATCCAAATAATTGGCAAATAAAGAGGCCGTATAATTACTTCCATTTCTGCCTAAAGTTGTAGTCTCACCATAAATATTTGAGGCAATAAATCCTGTAATTATTTGTAATTCAGAATCGTTTTTATTAAAGAACTTTTTTACATTTTCTCTGGAGACTTCTTGAATTGGAATAGCTTCACCAAAACTTTTATCCGTAATTATTAAATTTCTCGCATCTACAAAATTGGACTCAATCCCTTTATCATTTAGCAATTTAACAATTAATTTGGTCGACAAAACTTCACCTTGTGATAGTACCTGATCTTTGATTTTTTCACTATAGTCACCCAATAAACTTACACCATCGAAAATTTTCTTTAAGAGCGTAAATTCATGGTTAAAATCTATACTACTATCTGGGATAGTTTGGTAGGTTTTAAATTCTTCAAAAAGACTTTTATACGAATCACCTTTTTTGGCATTTTCTAAAATTCGTTCTAATAAATCAGTTGAATTACCTCTTGCTGAAACTACAACAGATATTTTTTCATTATTAGCTTTTTTATCAGAAATTATTTGTAAAACCCTATTAAGTCCCTTCCCATTTGATAATGATTTCCCACCAAATTTAATGATTTTAAGTTTTTTACTTTCTAAACTTTTTGATTTAGGTTGCTGAAAAACAGAATGTAAAATTTTAGATAATTGATTGTATTCAATCAAAAAGGCATCATGTCCATGAATAGATTTGATTTCTTCATAACTATTTTCAACTCCGGCTTTATCCAATAATTTTTGAGTTTCTTTATTTTCTGCGGGTACGAAAAAAAAATCCGAATCTACTCCAACTTGAATGATATTAGCCTTAATTTGGCTTGCTACTTCGTTAAAGGTTCCTCTGTTTCTGGTAATATCAACTGAACTCAACAAATGATTCATCAGTTTATAGGTTTGCAATGTAAAGCGATTTTCTAATTTTTCGCCATGATATAATAACCAGCTTTCTGTATTGAAATTTCCTTGTTCTTTGTTTTTTGTACGATTAAACTTTTGTTTGAAGGAGTCAGCAGTTCTATAAAATAACATGGCCATCATTCGCGCATCGTGTACCGGTTTACTTGAGTTTGAAAGAATTTGAAGTTGGGTTTTATTATGTGCTAAAATCCAATCAGATGCCTTCCAATCAGAAGCTACTGGAATTAAATTTTCGATGAGATTTGGGAATAAAACTGTCATTTCCCATGCTATACCACCTCCTAATGAACCTCCAATCGCTGCAAACAATTTATCTATTCCGATATTTTCGAGTGCCAAACCAAACAAATTTGCTATATCTCTTGCAGTAAAATCTTCATAATTTTCAATAAAATTACCCTCTTTTTCATCATAACCATTCCCTGGAATATTATAGGCAACAATGGTATATTGGGTTGTGTCGATTAATTTACCGATACCAATTAACGAATTCCACCATCCCCCTTCACCAGCCACATTGGAATTACCTGTAAGTGCATGGTTTACCAAAACAACTGGAGCCGAATTTAATTTTGGTCCAAATGTTTGGTATGATAATTCCAATTCAGGATAAAAATACCCACTTTCAGTTGTGAAGTTTTCCAGCGAAATATATTTTAAATCTTTTTTCACTTTTTATAAATATACTGTTAAACAAATTATTTCAAAAAGCATTATTGGTTTTTGAAATTGGTTAATTCTAAAATTGATTAAAGAAATTGTTATAAAAAAGTTGCATAAGGTTTTATGCAATTCATTGTGAGTTATCTTCCCAATTAGGTAGAATTTAGCACCTTCTTTATAGATAAAGGGTTGCTAAGGCTTCCCAGGGTCCAATCCCTCAGCCTTTCTTAATAACAATTTATTATTTTAATGAACCTGAGTACAAAGTAACATATAAATTTACTTACTCACAATAAATATTTTATAAAAGACCACTGCGGGATTATCAATTCCTGGGTGATCTCTAAATTAAATTTCTTTAAGTGCTATTTTTAAATCTTCTTTTAAATCTTCTATATCTTCAATTCCAACAGAGAGCCGAATCAAATCCTGACTTACACCCGTTGATTTTTGTTGTTCATCATTCAACTGTTGGTGTGTTGTACTTGCCGGGTGAATAATCAATGACTTCGTATCGCCAATGTTTGCCAACAGCGAAAATATTTTGACTCCATTTACTACTTTTTTGGCATCTTCAAACCCCCCTTTTACACCAAATGTTACAATCCCACTTTGGCCTTTAGGTAAGTATCTCTTTGCAGCACTATAATATTCACTACTTTCCAGTCCCGGATAATTTACCCAGGCAACTTGCACTTGATTTTCCAACCATTTGGCAATTTCAAGTGCATTTTCACTATGTTTTTTCATTCTTATCGAAAGTGTTTCTAAACCTTGAATAATTTGAAACGCATTAAAAGGACTTAGGGCTCCTCCAAAATCTCTCAAGCCTTCAATTCTTATTTTGGCTATATATGCAATCTCTCCTAAAACTTCGCTATAAACCAAACCATGATACCCTGCTGATGGCTCGGTAAATTCAGGAAAATTACCATTGGCCCAGTCAAAAGTGCCTGCATCGATTACAACACCGCCTAATGGATTTCCTTGACCACCAATATATTTAGTTAATGAATGAATGACAATATTTGCACCGTATTCAATAGGGTTCAATAAATAAGGTGTAGCTACTGTATTATCAACAATAAAGGGAATTTTTGCCTTTTTGGCCACTTTTGAAATGGCTTCCAAATCCAAGACATCTAATTTTGGATTACCTAGGCTTTCTACAAAAATAGCCCTGGTATTATCTTGAATTGCATCTTTAAAATTTTGAGGATTAGAAGGATCAACAAAGGTGGTTGTGATACCTATCCTAGGTAAGGTTACACTCAATAAATTGAAAGTACCTCCATATAACGAACTTGAAGTAACAATGTGATCACCCATCTTTAATAAGGTTAGCAAGGCTGTTGATATGGCTGAGGCTCCTGATGCAAAAACAGCTGCTCCAACACCACCTTCTAATGTGGTAAGTCTTTGTTCGAGTACATCATTGGTTGGGTTATTCAATCTCGTGTAGATAAAACCTGGTTCCGCCAATGCAAATAAATTGGCCGCATGGTCTGTATCATTAAACACGTATGATGTTGTTTGATAAATTGGAATAGCTCTGGTGCCTGCTGTTGTTTTTACATCATGTCCTGCGTGCAATGCATTTGTTGAAAACTTTTGTGAACTCATAATTCTTATTTTTTATTAATAGGGTTATAAACAAAAAGGCCTCTGATTACAGAGGCCTTTTAAAATTTGTATATTATAATATTCTAAACAAAAGGAACCTCTGGATATACTTTATGCATTACTTGATTCATTATGTTAGATATAATTTTCATTCTTTGTTTTTTTGATGCGACAAATTTAATCAGAATTATTTAATAAACAAATTTTAATTAATTATTTTCATTCTGCATGTCCAAAACTTACTAAGGCATCAACACAGCAAATGCTTACAACATTCATATTTGTTTAAATCTGTATTTGATGGAATAACGTAATCTTGATTTCCCGATATAGCTTTTAAATCTCCAAGATTTACTAAATCGGTTGAATTTTCATCTGTAGACAGATACACCAGTAATTTAGGTCCATCATCAGTCTTAAAATTTAAAGTAAGCGTTGTTTTTGAATCATTAATTGATGCCATTCCAATAGTTGTATGGGCATCCGAAACAAAATCACCTTGGGCAAACCCATTGAATTCAGTTTCCATTTCTTTTTCCATATTCATCTCATTCATAATCATATCCATGTTATCGGGGCTACAATCCATTATGAGAAATAAGGTTTAACAAATAATATTAAGGAATAATTTCATATTTACATAGAATTTTAAAGCAATGGGTCGGATTAATAATCGATTCCTACAATTTAAAAAATAAAATTAAAATGTTCCTTAATAAATTAATATTTTATAGTTTTACAGACAATAATCTTTGAGGAAGGATTTGA
>JAUXGV010000034.1 GCA_030621915.1 Flavobacteriaceae bacterium | reverse complement strand
CATTACAGTTTTTGTTATTTATAGTTGTGGAAAAGGTCAAAAAAAGGAGTTGAAAAAAATTAAGGATTTAACCGAAGAAGATGTCATAAAAGAAGATTGGGTTCAACTATTTAATGGTAAAAATTTGGACAATTGGATCGTAAAAATTAAAGGGTACCCTTTAAACGACAATTATAAAAATACGTTCAGGGCGGCTGATGGTGTTATGCAAGTTAATTATGACGAATACGATACTTTTGATAGTTCATATGGACATATATATTATAATAAGGAATTTTCTGATTATAGGCTTAGATTAGAATATCGTTTTACAGGAGATCAATTAAAAGATGGTGCCGGATGGGCAACAAGAAATAGTGGTGTCATGTTGCACTGTCAGGATCCTGAAACTATTGGCTTGGATCAGGATTTTCCGGTGAGTATCGAAGCCCAATTTTTAGGAGGATTGAGTAATGATAAGGAAAGATCAACAGTTAATTTATGTACGCCTGGAACAAATATTATGATGGCAGGCGAAACTTTGACAGTGCATTGTATAAATTCATCATCCCAAACGTATGATGGGGATCAATGGGTAAAAGTTGATATTCTGGTTCGAAATGATTCAATTATTAAACACATGGTTGATGGAGAGTCAGTTTTAACCTATTATAAACCGACAATTGGAGGTGGTAATGTTTCAGGTCTCAACAAAGAAAAATGGAATGTAAAAGATGGGACTCCTTTAAAAAGTGGTTATATTTCATTACAAAGTGAAAGCCATCCTGTGGAATTTAGAAATATTGAAATTATGGACTTAGGGTCAGTCACGAAATAAAGTGTACAAAATAGACAAAGGAATTTTGTTATTTTTCGAGACACAAAATGTGAAA
Organism: Flavobacteriaceae bacterium; assembly: GCA_030621915.1. Classification (GTDB taxonomy): domain Bacteria; phylum Bacteroidota; class Bacteroidia; order Flavobacteriales; family Flavobacteriaceae; genus Lutimonas. Next base: position 20,435 of record JAUXGV010000034.1, on the reverse strand, counting down.
ATAGCCTAAGTTACTTGAATATTTTGTAACAAATAAAAATGGCAAAAGAACGAGTATAGATGTATAGGTTATTTCGTGAGAGACCCTTAACTAATCAATAGTCAATTTTATCTTCTTTATTATTCCAGATTTCAAAGGCTTCAATTGCTTTATCCTTATTTATTTGTTCAAAAGGAATACTTCTTTTTTTCATAGTAAGTGGTAATTCCTGATAAATAAAATCATCATCAAAACCGATATTCGCTGCATCCTTTTTATCACAACCAAAATATACTTTATCAGGTCTTGCCCAATAAATAGCACCCAAACACATAGGACATGGTTCGCATGAAGAATAGATAACACAACCCTCCAATTGAAATGATCCTAAATTTTCACAGGCATTTCTAATAGCTTCTACTTCAGCATGGGCTGTAGGATCATTACTGGATGTAACCTTATTATTTCCTTTTCCAATGATTTTATTATCTTTAACAATTATGCATCCAAAAGGACCTCCCTCATTGCTATTCATCCCTTTGATGGCATTTCCAATAGCTATATTCATATAATGCACATGAATACTTTGGATATCATCATTGCTTTTTTTCATAGCATTGGACGCCTCTTGTAGAAATTTTTTATTAAAATCATTACACATAAAAACAAGAATTTAAGAGGGGAGAATCAAATAATCAATTGCTACTCCATTTTGATGGTTTAAATCATGTCCTCTGGTTTCACCCATTGGTCAAATTCATTGGCAGTTAAAAATCCAAGATTAACTGCTTCTTCCTTTAAAGTTGTTCCATTTTGGTGAGCCGTTTTAGCAATTTTTGCAGCTTTTTCATAACCAATTTTGGTGTTTAAAGCCGTAACCAACATTAATGAATTATTCAATAAGTGAGTAATTCTTTCTTGATTTGGTTCTATACCTACAGCACAATTTATGTTAAAGGATTGGCAGGCGTCACCTATCAATTCAGCAGATTGTAACGCATTTGCGGCCATTACCGGTTTAAAAACATTTAATTCATAATGTCCGGTCAGTCCACCCACAGAAATAGCAACATCATTGCCAATAACCTGAGCACAAACCATAGTTAACGCTTCAGCTTGTGTTGGGTTCACCTTACCGGGCATAATAGATGACCCTGGCTCGTTAGCAGGGATTGATATTTCGCCAATACCGCTTCTTGGTCCTGATGCTAACATTCTAATATCGTTGGCTATTTTCATTAACGAAACAGCCAATTGTTTTAAGGCTCCATGCGTTTCAACAATGGCATCATGAGCAGCCAATGCCTCAAATTTGTTTTCAGCAGTTATAAATGGAAGTTCTGTGAATTCAGCAATATATTTGGCTACCAATTCAGAATAGCCCTTAGGGGTGTTAATTCCTGTTCCAACTGCGGTTCCACCCAATGCCAATTCTGATAAATGTGATAATGTATTTTTTAAAGCTTTGATTCCGTGATTTAATTGTGATACATATCCGGAGAACTCTTGCCCTAGAGTAAGGGGAGTGGCATCCATGAGATGAGTTCTTCCAATCTTTACCACATTTGCAAAAGCATTAGATTTTTCCTCCAAGGTATCCCTTAATTTTTCAACACCGGGGATTGTGGTAGCTATAATTTTTTTATAAACGGCAATATGCATTCCCGTTGGAAAAGTATCATTGGACGATTGAGATTTATTTACATCATCATTGGGATGAATTATTCTATCATCTCCCTCTAAATTACCGCCATTATTTACATGTGCTTTGTTGGCAATTACCTCATTGCAATTCATATTGCTTTGAGTTCCAGAGCCTGTTTGCCAGATGACTAATGGAAACTGATCGTACAAATCACCATTTAAAATTTCATCGCAAACTTTGGCAATTGAGTCTCTTTTTTCTTCAGTCAAAACACCCAAATCACAATTGGTATAAGCAGCAGCTTTTTTTAAATAAGCAAATCCTTCTATAATTTCTTTGGGCATGGAAGCCTCAGATCCGATTTTAAAATTGTTCCTTGACCTTTCGGTTTGTGCTCCCCAAAATTTGTCTGCCGGTACTTTAACTTCACCAATGGTGTCACGCTCTACTCTGTATTTCATATGCTTATAACTATTGTTGTTTATAGGTCATTCATAACATCCTTATAATCATTTTATGCTCGACTAAGCTTAGTGCCTAGGATGTTTTATTTATTGTAAGTATGATCAAAACGTATGTAGCAAAGGTACAAAATAGCAAGGGTTAGATTTTAAAATAAAGTCTTTTTTTGTTTTGAAGTTTTATATGATTTGTATGATTTGAAAGTGTTCTAACCTCCAAATTCTTCACCACCTCCATCGGAATTGGAATTTCCTTGTCGTGTTCGTTTTTTCTTTTGTTTGAATCGATATGCGAAGGATAACCGAACGCTTCTTTGACGCCACTGAAATTCACTATATGAGCTAAAATCATCGGTTAAAGTTTCTGATTTTCTTTTTCTTGAATTAAACAGGTCGTTTACATTTAGAGATAAGGTTCCATTTCCTTTTAGAATATCTTTACTGAATGCCATGTTCGTTGAAAAAACACCTTCACGTCTGCTTTGTGAATTCTCACTTGGACCTCGATACATCATGGTGGTTTGCCAATCTATAGAGGCAGGAAGCACAACTTTACCACTGAATCGGGTAAACCAACTTGTATTGTTCGACCCATAATCTATGTCTTCATAAAATCCTTCAATGGTCGAATTATAAACATTCAAGCTTAAATTGAACCTCCATTGTTTTATTGGCGTGTAATTTAATGAAAATTCAAATCCGTAACGGTCATTGGTATTTAAATTAATTGGGCTTCTTTTAATAATTGGGATTCCATCTTCAGTTTCTTCACCAGTATCTTCACTAATAAATTGAAATACATCGGTGGCATGACTAAAATAAATCGAAGTGTTAAACCCTAGCTTAGACCATCGTTTATAATAGCCCAAATCAATACCATCAGAAATGGAAGGGTCTAAATCGGGGTTCCCTTGAAAAATATTTGATTGACTGGATTGTGAGGGAAATGGATTGATAAATCGTGATCTTGGACGTCGGATTCTTCGATTATATCCAAAAGTGATGTTTTCAGACTCGCTGAATTCATAAGCGACATTTAAAGTTGGAAACCAATCACCGTAATTCTTAGTTGTTTTAAAATTATCATTCAGATGACTTTTGCTTTGAACGGTAATATCTGAGATTTCATATCTTATCCCAAAAAGAGCTGAAATTTTACCAAATTTATTTCCATATTGAGAATAAAAGGCATGGATATTTTCATCATAAATAAAAATATTAGAAACATTTTCATTCAACACAAAGTCGCCATCAATTTCATCATAATACAAGTAATCAGTTGTTTGATCATTGATATTGCTTCTAAAGCCCGCCTCAAATTGTTGCTTTTCACCAATGGGAAGTACATAATCAGCTTGTAATAACATTCGCTCTTGATTTTCGTCAGCATCTATTTTTTGTGAAGGATTGTCAATTTCATTGGGAAATATTTCTTCATTTGTAATGATGCTGTTTTCAGTTTCTCCGTTATCCTGATATTGAAAATCCATGGTTAATTTATGACCTGAATTTTTAAAGTCTTGGGTAAAATTCAGAGAATATTGATTTACCTTATCAATTTCATCTTCATTTTCAATACGTAAATTAGATTCTATCAGTGTTAAATCTTCATCAAATTTATCTGTAGCATTGTTAACCAAAGTATTTCTATCGGAATTTCTAAATAATACACTAGCGGTAATTGAACTTTTATCAGTTATAAAATATTCAAGGCCAAAATTTGTATTCAAACTACTTCTTGACCTATTGTAGTCTCTGTTTTCTTCAACATACGGAAAACTGGCTGTAGGCGAAAAATACTCTGTATGAGTTATGGCTTCTCCAGGTGAATCTCTATTAGAATATCCAATATTGGTAAAGAAATTAACCTTTTTTAACCTGTAATTTAAATTGGTAGATAAGCCATAAGATTCAGGGTAACCTATATTAGCCAATATAGATCCATTAAAACCCAGTGCTTTATCTCTCCTTAAAATAATATTTATAATTCCTGCTGTGCCTTCGGCATCATAACGTGCAGAAGGACTGGTAATTACTTCTACTTGTTTAATTACCTCAGCTGGAAATTGCCTCAACGCCTCCGTGTCATTTATTCCAACTAATCCACTTGGTTTTCCATTGATTAGAATCCTTACATTTTCATTTCCTCGTAAACTAACAACTCCATCTGCATCTACTGTAACTGAAGGTACATTGTCTAAAACATCACTGGCGGTTCCACCTTTGACGGTCATGTCTTTGCCAACATTGTATATTTTTTTGTCTAATCGAACTTCCATGGTACTTCTTTCAGCAATAATTTCAACTTCCTCCAAAGCTTCCGCATTTTCTTCTAGATAAATTTGACCAAGCTTGATATCTCTATTAACATTGATATTTGCAAATGATATAGTTTTAAAGGAAATAAATTCAACGCTGATGTTGTAAATACCTTCTGGAACTTTAATCTTAAAATTACCTTTTGAATTGGTAAGTCCTCCAAAAATTTCACCTCCCTGTATGGGCTTTAAAACAATGGTTGCGAATTCTAATCCATTGTTGGTATTTTTATCTGCAACAAAACCAGTAAGTTGATAATTGATTTGTTCTCTTTTTTGTTGCGCATTTATATTAAGAAATGACATTAAAATCAAAGAGATGAATAAAATGTTTTTCATGAGTATTATTATATAGCTAATAAGACTCATGAAATTCCGTTTGGTTTAAGAATATGTATGTTAAACCTTTGTTAAATAAGAGTGTTAAAAAGAACCATTAAATAATGGTGAATTTAAAAATAAATATTACTTTTGAGCATTATAAAATAATAAGAGAACAATTTATGGAAATTGGACAATTTTTAGGATTTTTAGTTTTTATGGGGATATTTAGTATGGGCTTTTGGTTAATGATTTTCTTGTTAGCATTTGTCGTTCCTTATTGGTTGGTTGGAAACATAAAAGAAATTTTCAAGTTTAAAAGAGAAGCTAAAAAAGCATAATCATTTTAAACTTTATTCTAAATATATAGACTGGTAATAATTATCGGTCTTTTTTTATTTTATTGATCAATTTCAAAAACATTCTTATCCGCATCTTTTACCCGATTTTTTGAATTTCTTTTATTGGCCTTGTTAAATCTATATGAAAATGACAGCAAATATTGAGGGTCATAATTGAAATTAAGTTTTGATATCGTATTAGCCTCTAATGACTTATATGTGGCTTCTTTTGAATTGAAAAGATCATTTATATTAAAATTTAAAGTTGCCTTTCCTTTAAATAAATCCTTGCTCAAAGTTAAAGCTGCATATTGATAGGTCCCGAATTCTGTAATAGCAGTTTTTATGGGTGACTGATAATTGTATGAAAGTTGTAATCTGAATGAATTTGTAAAACGGAATAGGCCATTTATTCTGCCAATCCAGATAATATCACTATAATCATATAGGTTATCTTTTGAATTTGATAATACAGCATAATTTGGATTTAAAAGCCCGTAGAACCGAATTTTTTTGGTCGGTGAATAGGTAACTTCTACTTCCAGCTCAGTAGCTGAATAATCTCCATTATTTAAAGGGATCCGACTAAAGATATCGTTTCCATTGATGGTTTGAAACGCTGTTTTTTGAATAGTTTGCTGGATTTTATCAATGGAGTTGGTATAATAAATTGCTGAATTAAATGATAATTTTTCAAAATCTCGATGATATTCTATCATAAAGGAATTGGAATAATAAGGATCTAAATAAGGATTTCCCACAAGAATAAATCGCTCATCGGTAAACGAATTAAAAGGGTTTAGCTCTTTTATAGTGGGTCTGCTGATATAACGATTATAATTGAATGAGACATAGCTATCATTTTTAAAAGTATATGTTAATAGAGCATCTGGAAAAAAGTCAGAATAATTATTTGAAATTGTTCTGCCTTCCTTATGATCATCAATAGTTGTATACGTGATTTCTGATCTGAGTCCGAAAGAATAACTAAAATTTTCATATTCTTTCTTTAGATTGGCCCAGAAAGCATAGATGTTCTCGTCATAATTAATTTTATTGAAAAAATCATCTATTGCAACAGAATTGACATTATTTTCATCCAGATTACTGACTATAAAATCATTGCTATATATTCTAAAACTGGATTTATGACCAATGTCAAGCAAGGAATTGTTTTTGAGAGGCAAGGAATAATCAATGTTCAGATAATAATTGTTTAAATATTGATCATGTAAGGACCTTTGATTGTACCCGTTTGAACCTGGGTAAGTTTCGGTATTTGTAATATAAGTGCCATTTTTTGATGTATTATTGTCGTAATTCAGGAGCATTGATAATTGATGGCCATCATTATTAAACTTAGTTGTAAAATTTGCATAGGCTTCAATAAACCCTTCATTTGTACTTTCATCAACATCTCGAATGGAGGATCTGGATAACACATCTATAGGATCATAATCATTTAAAATTAATTTAGAATCATAATTTTTACTTGCACTTGAATAAAGTAAAGAGGTGGTTAATGTGTTTTTCTCATTCAAATAAAAATCGCTTCCCAAATTCAATAATAATCCACTTCTTTGTTTATTATCTTTTCTGTTTTCGTCAAAATTGGCATGGGGTTGCTGAATGTCATTCAAAAATATTTGCTCAATATCAGTTTCTTTTATTCTTACTCTATTATTAAAACTGGCTGTAGAGAATAAATTTATTTTTGGGGTTTTATAATTTAAAAATGTAGATACCCCCAAGTTGTCAGGGATTGCAGCATGTGCTTCTATGGATCCATTATAACCTTCATCTGCCCCTTTTTTTAAAACAATGTTCAAAATACTACCTCCTTCTGCGTCATATTTGGCAGATCGAGTTATGATTTCTACTTTGTTAATTGAATTTGAGGGAATTAAACTTAAAATATCTGCATTAGTTTCTTGGCCTCCATAAGGTATTCCGTTTACCAACACCCTAGCTGAATTTCCTCTAACAGTTATATTACCCTCATCATCAACCCTTACTGAAGGTGTGTTTTCTAAAACTGTAATGGCATTGCCTCCCGCATTGGCAATATCTTTTGAAGCATTGTAAATTTTCTTGTCAGCTTTGTAATCCACTAAATTGTTTTTTGAAACAACTTCCACTTCAAACAACTCTTCAACCTTTTGAGTTAATTCTATAATTCCCATATCCATATCTTGCTGTACCTTTAATATTTCAATACTAAATGATATAAATGATAGGGAAGAAGTTGTAAAATAATATTTACCCAAAGGAACATTGAGTTCAAACTTTCCAGATTTTGTTGTAATTACACTCACAATATCTTTGGTTTCAATATTTTGAAGAGTAACAGTAATATATTGAATGGGTGTGTGGAATTCGACATCATTAATGATTCCAATAACCGACATGTCTTCGTCCATATCTTGTCCGATTAAGGAAAGAGAGCACAAATAAATAGCTATTGAAATTAATAATTTCATTTGAGAAGGGAATAATCTCATAAAAATAGGATAATAAGTCTTGATATTAAATAGGGGTTTATAGGTATTTTTTACCATGGTTATAAACCTTTGGTATTTTATATAAAACTCTGTAAATAAACAATGTAAATAGAAAATGCAATTATAGGATAGAAATTATTCTTTCTGGAGGACGGCCAATTACCGCTTTGTTTCCATTGATAAAAATGGGTCTTTCAATTAATTTTGGATATTTCATCATAGCCTGAATAATTTGTTCATTACTCAAATCTTTCCCTTTATAACTTTCCTTCCAGATGACTTCATTCTTCCTTACCAAATCTATAGGGTCAATATTAAGTTTTTTTAAAATGTCCTTCAGTTCCGTTTCGGAGATAGGCTTTTTTAAATACTCTATTATTTCAATTTTTTGATTAGTCTTTTGCAATATTGCTAATCCTTGCCTGCTCTTACTACATCTGGGGTTATGGTATAGTTTCATCTCTTATTTTTTAAAGGTCGATAAAGATAAAATTTTTGATTGAATTCATTAACAAATATTTAACATTTTTAATGAATGAGATATTTAAAAATTCAAAGATTAAATTCTTACAGAAGAAATTTTTTTATACTGATGTAGTATATTTACAGAATGATTCTAACAGATACCCATACACATTTATATGTTGAACAATTTGATGAAGACAGAACTGAAATTGTTCAAAAAGCTATTGATCATAATATATCTCGTTTTTTTATTCCTGCAATAGATTCCACTTATTATCCAGCCATGTTCGATTTGGAAAAAAAATTTCCAAATAATATTTTTCTAATGGCAGGTTTACATCCAACGCATGTGAAAGATAATTTCGCTGAAGAATTAAATTTCTTAAAAAACATATTACAGGAGAGAAAATTTTATGGAATTGGCGAAATTGGTATTGATCTATACTGGGATAAATCTTATCTTAAGGAGCAACAAGTTGCTTTCAGAACGCAAATAACTTGGGCCAAGGAGAATAATTTGCCTATAATAATTCACTGCAGAGACGCATTTGATGAGGTTTTTGATATTTTGGAAGAAATGAAGGGCAAGAATTTATATGGGATTTTTCATTGCTTTACTGGATCATTGGATCAGGCAAGACTTGCTATTTCTTATAATATGAAATTAGGAATTGGTGGGGTTGTTACATACAAAAATGGAAAAATTGATCAATTTTTGAATCAAATTCCATTGGAGCATATAGTTCTGGAAACAGATTCACCCTATTTGGCACCAACTCCTTATAGAGGTAAAAGAAATGAAAGTTCGTATCTAATAAATGTACTAGATAAATTGGTAGATATTTATGGTTTAACACCCATTGAAATTGCCCGGATAACAACTCAAAATTCTATTGACATATTTAAAATTTAATTTAATGATTCAAGATTTTGTATTTTATAAAACTCCAATTGGAATGGTAAAAATAGAAGGAAATCTAGATGGAATAACATCAATTACATTTATGGAAGATAAAATTTATCCTTCCATTAATATTCCGGATACATTAAATAAATGTGTGGTTCAATTGGATGAGTATTTTAAGAAGGAAAGGACGGAATTTAACTTGAATTTAAAACCTTATGGAACCGATTTTCAACAAAAAGTATGGATAGAATTAGGAAAAATCCCTTTTGGTAAAACAATAACTTATATGGATCAGTCAAAAAAAATGGAAAACGTAAAGGCTATCAGAGCCATAGCTTCAGCAAATGGGAAAAATCCAATTTCGATAGTGATTCCTTGTCATCGGGTACTTGGCAGTGATGGGTCTTTAACAGGATACGCAGGTGGACTTTGGAGAAAAAAATGGTTATTGGAACATGAAATTCCCACCAAACAAACTTCCTTATTTTAATCGAAAAGAATTATTCGAGGATAGTTGGTTTCAAGAAATTCTTTATTTATACCCATACGAGAATAATAATAAGCTTTGAAAGACAAATTGAAAGTGTCTTTTCAGTAAATTTGATTTTTAACTCCTCTATATTGATAAAACTCAAGCAGCATTTTTAACTTAATAAATTCATTATTTTTGAATGTTCTTGAATTTAATTGGATGAAGAAATTTTTAGTTATAATTACAATATTTACAAGCTGTTTTGTATTTGCACAAAGCAAGCCTCAGAATATTAAAACTAAGATTTTTAAAGTTTTATCAGATACCATACAGATTGATTCAATAAGTATAAACCCCAATTATTTTAAAGTGTATGATGTAGAAAATCAAGAAATTGACTCACTGCATTACAAAGTTAACTTTGTCAAATCACAATTGTATCTTAATAACGAAATCATAAAGCAGTCAAAAGAAATTAAAATTGAATATTGGCCATTGCCTGAATTTCTAACAAAAACATATATTGCCTTTGACAAAAACCTGATCGTTCCGAAAGTAACAGATAATGCAATTCTGTATAGTTATCAGGATAAAAACAAGAATAAAAACTTCAAACCCTTTGATGGTTTATATACCAGTGGGAGTTTATCAAGAGGAGTTACCATGGGTAATAATCAAGATGCAGTTGTTAATTCTAATTTCAATCTTCAAATTGAAGGTAAATTGGCTAAAAATGTTGGTATTAGAGCTTCTATAACAGATAATGAAATCCCTTTACAGGAAGGGGGGTATTCTCAAAGAATAAACGAATTTGATAGAGTTTTTATTGAAGTTTTTAGCAAGGATTGGTTGATTAAAGCTGGAGATATTGATTTGAATAATAACAATAGCTATTTTATGAATTTTCAAAAGAAAATTTCGGGAATTTTGGTGAACGCTAATTTGAAAAAGAACAATTCTAAAACAAATGTTTTTGCTTCGGGTGCCTTGGTGAGAGGGAGATTTAATAGCTTTAATTTTAATGGATTAGATGGAAATCAAGGGCCCTATAAAATACTTGGACCTAACAATGAATTGTTTATTTTTATTGTTTCAGGAAGCGAAAGAGTTTATGCAAATGGAGTACTTCTGAAAAGAGGAGAAAATTTTGACTATACAATTGATTATAATACGGCAGAAATCAGTTTTACAACAGTTTACCCCGTAAGTTCTAATATGAGATTTACCATTGAATATCAAATAGCAGAAAATAATTACACAAGGTTTTTAACTTTTGATGGCGTTGAATTTGAAACGACAAAGCTCAAATTAGGCTTAAAATATTATAATGAGTCTGATGCAAAAAACAAACCTGTTCAACAGGAACTAACTGATGTTCAAAAGCAAATATTGGCAGATGCAGGGGATAATAAATTAGAGATGGTAGCTCCATCAATTGTTCCTACCCCTTATTCTGAAAATAAAGTATTGTATAAACAGGAAATGCAAAACAATCAATTAATTTTTGTGTATTCAAATAACCCTTTGGATGAGCTATATCAGGTTGGATTCACATATGTTGGAGAAAATAATGGTAATTATAGAATTAAAACAACTTTGGCTTCTGGAAGGGTTTATGAATTTATTGAGGAAATGAATGGTGTTAAGCAAGGAAATTATGTATCGGCGATTCTATTGGTAGCCCCTGAAAAAAAACAGATATTTTCATTAAAAGCGGATTACAATCCAAGTGAAAAAACAATGATTAAAACTGAACTGGCTTTCAGTAATTATGATCAAAATTTATTTTCTGATTTAGATGATGATAATAATAACGGCTTTGCATCAAAGTTAAATTGGCATCAAATATTGATTGATAAAAAATCCAAGCTATCAGGGAACATTGATTTTGAATATGTTGACAAAAATTTTGAAACGGTTGAAAGATTTAGAAATGTAGAATTTTCAAGGGATTGGAATATTGATAACATATATAATATTGATAAACAAAAGCAATTATTTTTTGCCGGCACATTGAATTATTCAATTGATAGTACTACTGTTATCAATTATAAATTGGAACAATTAGAATTGGGTAATTCTTATTCAGGTACAAGAAATAGTTTACAAGCCAATATTTTTTTCAAAAGAACCAAATTATTTACAGAAGGAAGTATTATGACCAATAAAGAATTCAATGAACAAAATGAATTTTACAGGTGGTATTCAACCTGGGTGCAGCAGTATTCCAAATCATGGTTTGGAGCAAAATTTAATTACGAAAATAACCAACGAAAAGAAACGATAACAAATGATTTGAGCAACTTAAGTTATAAATTTTCTGAAATTGAAGGATTCTTTGGTATAGGTGATTCTACTAAAATATTTGCTGAGATAGGTTATAATTATAGAAGTACAGATAGTTTGAATATCAGTAATTTACATAATGTAAATAAGGTTCATACTTATTTTCTGAAATCTAAATTGATTCAGAATAAGAGTGCTGATTTATCTTTATATGTCAATTATAAAAAAGTCAATAATTTAAATTCCGAAAATGAAAAGGTTTTAAATTCACGAATAGTTTATGGACAAAAGTTATTTAGAAATTTTGTTGCTTTACAAACTTTGTATGAAACACAATCGGGTAATTTACCACAACAAGAGTTTACTTATGTTGAGGTTGAACCAGGGAAGGGGTTTTATGAATGGATAGACTTTAATGAAAATTCTATTCAGGAATTGGATGAATTTGTTATAGCACAATTCCAGGATCAGGCAAAATACGTGAGAGTTCTTTTACCCAGTATTAATTTTGTTAAAACAAATAAAAATAGATTTAGTCAATCCATCAATTTAAATGCAAATCAATGGCAGAAAGAATCAGGATGGAAAAAGGTTTTATCTCATTTCAATAATCACATCTATTATTTAACTGATGTGAATTCTAAAAGAGATGATGGCTCATTTAATTTGAATCCCTTTGATATTGATGAGGATAAATTGTTGAATCTGGATACAAGCTTTAAGAATAGCTTATTTTTTAATAGGGGACGACAAAAGTTTAGTTCAGCCTATACCTTTGTTAAATTACGTAAAAGATCAATTTTTGTATTCGGTGATCAAGATGTTCAGTTACAATCTCATCAGTTCCAATTTCTTCATAAAATGGGTCAATATTGGCTAATGGATTTCAAAGGCGGATTTAAAAATAATTTGAGTAAATCTAATAGTTATTCCAATAGAAACTATGAATTAGAAACTTTTGATATTTTTCCTCAAATATCATATTTACATAGCAAAAATTCTAGATTGGAGTTGTTTTACAAATTTAAAAATAAAAAAAACCAAATTGAAGCCTTTGAAACCTTATCAATGCATGTTTTTGGGGCAAATTTTCAATATTCTAATAAAGCAAAATTTTCAATCAATGCCAATATAAATATCTATTTGAACGAATTTACCGGAAATACAAATTCCCCTGTTGCTTTTCAGATGTTAGAAGGATTACAGCCCGGAACGAATTTCACATGGCTGTTAAATTTGCAAAAAAGACTGACTTCTTATTTGGATCTGAATTTGAATTATTTTGGCAGGAAGTCTGAGGACTCAAAAACCATTCATACCGGAACCATCCAACTCAGGGCTACTTTTTAAATTACGAGGGATTGAATTGGATTCAATCCCTCAATAATTTATATGTCTTGAAACCAATTAGCTATTGAAACTTCCTTGTTGATAAGACTTTTTAGAGTGCTTATTTCAACTCTTTCTTGTTTCATTGAATCTCTAAAACGAATGGTTACCGTATTATCTTCTTTTGTTTTATGATCAACAGTGATACAAAAAGGAGTTCCCACCGCATCTTGCCTTCTATATCTACGGCCTATAGCGTCTTTCTCATCATAGATAACATTAAAATCATATTTTAATTCATCCATAATTTTACGCGAAATTTCAGGAAGTCCATCTTTTTTAATCAAAGGTAATATCGCAGCTTTAGTCGGTGCTAATACTGATGGTAGTCTTAAAACAGTTCTTTCCGAACCATCTTCTAAGGTTTCATTTTGAAGAGATGTAGAGAAAATGGCCAAAAACATTCTGTCTAAACCAATAGATGTTTCCACTACATAGGGTACATAGCTTTTATTTACTTCATGATCAAAAAATTGAAGTTTTTTACCAGAATGTTCTTCGTGAGCTTTTAAATCAAAATCAGTTCTTGAATGAATTCCTTCCAATTCTTTAAATCCAAACGGAAATTCAAATTCTATATCAGCAGCTGCATTGGCATAGTGTGCTAATTTATCATGATCATGGAATCGATATTTATCTTTACCTAAGCCAAGTGATAAATGCCATTTTAATCTTTTTTCTTTCCAATGTTCGTACCATTTTAATTCTTCTCCAGGCCGAACAAAAAATTGCATTTCCATTTGTTCGAATTCTCTCATTCTAAAAATAAATTGCCTAGCAACAATTTCATTTCTAAATGCCTTACCAGTTTGAGCAATTCCAAAAGGAATTTTCATTCTGCCGGTTTTTTGAACATTGGCGAAATTCACAAAAATACCTTGAGCTGTTTCCGGCCGTAAGAATAAATCTATAGCAGAATCAGCAGAAGCTCCTAATTTTGTACCAAACATTAAATTAAACTGCTTTACATCGGTCCAATTTTTGGAACCTGATTCGGGGCAAGCAATTTCCAATTCTATGATCAAATCCTTTACATCTGCCAAATCTTCATTTTCTAACGACTTAGCCATGCGCTTAAGAACTTCATCGCGTTTACCAAAATATTTAATAACCCTTGGGTTAGTTCTGATAAATTCTTCTTCATTAAAAGCCTCTCCAAATCGTTTAGCAGCTTTGGCAATTTCTTTCTTTGCTTTGAGATTTAATTTTTCAGCATAATCCTCAATCAATACATCCGCTCGATATCTTTTTTTAGAATCTTTATTGTCAATTAATGGATCATTAAATGCATCAACATGACCTGATGCCTTCCAAGTAGTTGGATGCATAAAAATTGCGGCATCCAATCCAACAATATTTTCATTCATTTGAACCATGGCTTTCCACCAATAATTACGAATATTATTTTTGAGTTCAACGCCATTTTGAGCATAGTCATAAACAGCACTTAGTCCGTCATATATTTCACTTGACTGAAAAATGTAACCGTATTCTTTAGCGTGAGAGATTACTTTTTTGAATTTATCTTCTTGATTTTTCACAAGTTTATTCTTTTATATTAGTAATTGTAATTATTTGAAAAAAAAAGTAATATTTTAAACCTAATGTTTCTACAGCAGGTAAATCTTGTTAAGAGAAAATTTAATAGAATTCTATTTAAAGAATAGCCATTCAAAATAATTGATTTTTTATTTCTTCCGCAAAAATAAAGAAATTATAATACGGTAAACAAAAAAAACGGAAATACATAATTGTATTTCCGTTTTAAAAATTTAATTTATTAGATTTTATAATCCTAAAAATGAATCATTCAATAATAAATTTGCCTCACCCGCCAATTTTCCATCAACGAAAACTTGAATAGGATAAGTTCCTTTTTCATACTTATCACCTTTTCGTTCAACAAGCATAACAACATCTAAGTCAGAATTTTCATAATTTACAATGGTGTGATCTGTATACTTTGCTTCAGCTCCATCACTCAAATTAAAAGTTCCTTTGGCATTGATAACTTTTCCATTCGGATCCATTAAAACAATATAGGCATCTTTATCACCTGGTGTGGCAATTTCATTTTCCATCAATCTAAAATCAACTTTAATTGCATCAGTTTTTTGAGCTTTATTTGTATCTGTATATTTACCATTAGTACGCATTTTCATTGCAGAGACTTTAACATTTTCTACATTGATAACTCCACCTATTTCAACTTTTTTAGCCAAATCAATATTTTGAGCTACTAAAGTGTCATTATAACTTGTTTGAAATACTAGCTGACTATTGATACTATCTTTTTCTTCAGTAAGTAAGTTATTTGTCAACCTTAAGGAATCAACTTCAACCAACAAGCGTTCATTAGTAGATTTTAAACTAGACATTTGATTGCGGTATCGTCGTAGAGTTTTTGAATTAACCTTAGACATTTGTTCAACAGAGTCCCTCAAAGCAACAATTTTTTCTTTTTCAATGGTCAATGAATCAGATAAGCTCGTGTTTTGCGCAATGGCAATATCATACTTGTCTTCCATGGCTGTTAAATTACCAATAATTTGTTCTTTTTCATCTTGCAAAAATTGAACGGCTTCTTTATGGTCATTGTTGTTATAAAAGGTATAACCAATTAAAGCGAGCAATAAAATAGTCAAGGCAATTAATAGAGCCTTGTTGTTTGAAGATTTTTTGTTTTCTTCCATAATAAATAGTGTTAAAATTTACAGTTTAATTAATCTTAATATTTTGAACGTTTAAATTTAAAAAAATTGTGTTTAATTCAATTTTTTTTTAACAATTTTATATTTTTATTTAAAATTAGTACTTTAATATAAATATGAAAACGCCATTAACAAATTTATTGGGTTTGTTTTACCCAAAAAAATGTCCAACGTGCGCAAAAATAATATCCAATTATGAAGAAATTCTGTGCTTATCTTGCAGGATGGAATTACCTGAGACTAACTTCACTGAAAATGAGGGGAATATGATTGAAAAATTATTTTATGGAAGGATTCCCATTGAGGAAGCAACATCCTTGTTGTTTTTTAGTAAAAGAGGGATCGTTCAAAAGTTAATTCATCAATTAAAATATGGTAAACAAGAACTAATTGGTAGATTTTTAGGTGAATGGCTTGGTGCAAAAATGTTACACAGCAATAGATTTAATTCTTTGGATTGCATTATTCCTGTTCCCTTACATCCAAAAAAGTTAAAAAAAAGGGGCTATAACCAGGTCAGTTCATTTGGAGAAAGTTTGTCGAATAAATTAAATATCCCCATGATTGAAAATAAACTATTACGAGTATCCAAGTCGAATACTCAGACATATAAAAACAGGTTTGAACGATGGAAAAATGTTGAAGAAATATTTGAAATATCCGATATAAATATTTTTAAAAATCAACATATACTTTTGATAGATGATGTTGTTACTACGGGAGCTACCATAGAATCATGTTGTACGCAACTCATGAGAACCAAGAATATTAAAATTAGCATTGCAACTATGGTAATCACGGAATAATCAATGGCGAAAATTTAATTTTAAGAAGGAAAAATATTGTTTATTTGTAGTAAATTTCAATGAATGAATTATCAAAGATTTGTACTTTTTGGTTTAATAATATTAACAATAAGCTGCGCCAGAAGAGCACGACCCGAAGGTGGTCCGGAAGATTTTGATAAGCCCATAATGGTGAAGGGTGACCCTGCCTTTGAAAGCTTGCAATTTGATAAGGATGAGATCAAAATTTATTTTGATGAATTTATTAAATTGAAAGATGTTAGTTCTCAGTTAATTGTATCCCCTCCATTAAAATACCCCGTTGTAATAACACCCTTGGGGTCACCAAGTAAGAAAATTACAATTATCTTATCTGACACATTACAGGAAAATACTACTTATACTTTTAATTTTGGTCAGAGTATCATTGATAATACCCGTGGTAATATTTTAGATAACTTTAAATTTATAGTCTCCACCGGAGATTATATTGATTCACTGGAAGTGAAAGGGACTTATAAAGATGCCTTTGATTTGGAAATCAAAGATCCTCCTACTTTGATGTTATATGAGGTTAATGAAAACTTCAAGGATTCAATCATTTTTAATGAGAAACCTATGTATGTAGGAACGGTTTTGGATAGTGTTAACTGGAATGTTACAAATATAAGAGCAGGGGAGTATTTATTAATTGCACTGAATGATGTAAGCAAAAATTATAAGTTTGATCCAAAACAGGACCAAATTGGTTTTGAATCAAAATTTATCACAGTGCCATCTGATAGTACTTACGAGATTAAATTATTTAAAGAAATATTAAAATTTAATTCTTCTTTTAGACCTGAAGAGGTTGCCATTGGGCATATTATGTTTCCTTTTGAAGGTGATCCTGAAGATTTTAAAGTTGAAGTTGCCTCTGAAAAACCTGATGGATTCAAAGACCTTTCCATCTATGATAAAGAAACTGACACCTTGCATTACTGGTTTGATAATTTTGAACAAGATTCAATTTTATTTCACTTTTCTAAAAAGCAAGTTTATGATACGGTTAAAGTCACATTGCGGTCTAAGGCAATTGATTCTTTAAGAATAAGGAGCTTGGTTCAAAGCACCTTAAATCTAAGAGATACATTTAAAATTAAGAGTAATGCTCCTATATCAATTCTTGATACGTCTAAAATATTATTTATAAATAAAGATTCGGTTAAGGTAGAATATGATGTTATGTTGTCATCATATAAAGACGAATTATCTTTTAATTTTGAAAAAGAATATGACAATAAATATCAATTGTTATTTCTACCGGGTGCTATTACAGATTTTTACAATATCATTAATGATTCCTTGCATGTAGGATTCTCAACCAAAAAACCTTCTGATTATGGCTCAATTTATTTGACACTTAACAATATTAAAAGTTACCCAATTATAGTACACCTGATTAATGACAGAGGAGAATTGACAGCTCAAGATTATTTAATAAAAAAGGAAGAAATTAAATTTGAAAACATTCTTCCCTCAAAATATATGATTCGCATTATTTATGACATCAATGAAAATAAAAAATGGGATACAGGTAATTTTTTGCAAAGATTGCAAGCCGAAGAAGTTTTCTATTATCAGGAGATCATTACTGCAAAGGCCAATTGGCAGGTGGAACAAGCCTTGCCTTTTGAATAGAATATCCAATTCTTATCCATTATTTTAGCTATGATGAATTAAGTTAGTATCTTTGTTGTTTAGAATGATTTTAATTAAGATATGGCTTTTAAGAAACAAGATATATATTCAGCATTAGAAAATATTACGGCTCCAGGAGAAGGAAAAAATTTGGTTGAGAGCGATTCCATTAAAAATATTGTGATATTCGGACAAGAAGTTATTATTGATGTTGCCATTGGTAACCCAACCCTACAAGCAAAGAAAAAAACTGAAGTAGAGATTATGAAGGCAATTCATAAGTTTGTAGATCAAAAAATTGACGTTAAAGTTAATGTAAAAGCTGAGGTTGCTAAAAAACCAGTAAATATAATAAGAGGTAAGGAAATTCCGGGTATAAAAAATATTATTGCTATTGCTTCAGGCAAAGGAGGCGTTGGAAAATCTACTATCACAGCAAATTTAGCCGTTTCATTGGTCAAAATGGGATTTAATGTGGGTGTTTTGGATGCCGATGTGTATGGGCCTTCAATGCCAATAATGTTTGATGTAGCTAAAGAAAGACCCTTGTCTGTTAATGTTGATGGGAAATCTAAAATGAAACCCATAGAAAATTATGGTGTAAAATTATTGTCCTTAGGATTTTTTACAGATCCGAATCAGGCTGTGATTTGGAGAGGAGCCATGGCTTCTAAAGCCTTGAATCAAATGATTTTTGATGCTGATTGGGGAGAATTAGACTTTTTATTGGTTGATTTACCACCGGGAACAGGAGATATACATCTGTCAATGGTTCAGGCAGTTCCTATCACAGGAGCAGTTATTGTTAGTACGCCTCAAAATATAGCCTTAGCAGATGCTAAAAAAGGAGTCGCCATGTTTCAGCAAGAAAGTATAAACGTTCCTGTTTTGGGTATTGTTGAAAACATGAGTTATTTTACACCTGATGAATTACCTGATAGTAAATACTATATTTTTGGAAAGGATGGTGCAAAATATCTGGCAGAAGATTTAGATACGGCTTTGTTGGGAGAAATTCCATTGGTTCAGAGTATTAGAGAAGCTGGTGATGTTGGACATCCTGTGGCTTTACAAGAAAATTCGTTATTGCAAAAAGCATTTGAAGAAACTACTAAAAATATATTGAGCCAATTGGTAAAGCGTAATGAAACATTACCTCCAACGGAAATTGTTAGAATTACAACTTTGTCAGGTTGCAGTGCCATATAGTATTTTAAAAAATAATAAAAATGACAAAATCTGAATTGAAACTAAATGTAGAAAAGGCTTTAGAAGAAATTCGACCCTATCTGTTAACAGATGGAGGTGATATTGAGCTTATGGGGATAGAAAACAATGAGGTTATAGTTCAGTTTCAAGGGGCTTGTATGGATTGTAGAGTGAATCAAATGACTTTAAAAAACGGAGTGGAAGCCACCATTCAAAAATATGCACCTCAAATTGAAAAAGTGATTGAGATTAAATAGTCTCACTTTTATTTTTCCACAAGAAATGCTTTTCTTAAAATCTTAGATTATATTTATTATATTTGTATAATTCGTAAATACAGATATAAAATGAGTCTTATTTTTGATGATTTATTATTATTTCTCAAATTCTTGATTAAAAGAAATCCAGAATAGATGTTTGTTGATTAATCAAATAGTTGAATTATTAATTAAAACGTCTTATTATGCCTCGATATCACACATTAGGTAAAATTCCTTCAAAACGACATACAATTTTCAAGAAAGATGATGGTAGTTTATACCAGGAAGAATTGTTCGGTACCGCTGGGTTTGCGGGTATGTCATCATTGATATATCATTTATATCCGCCTACAGTTGTTAATGAAATAAAGGCGAGAAAAAATGTGACTCCAAAGATAGCTGTAGAAAAGAATATGCAGGCTTTAGGTTTTAAGGGTTTTTCATTAAAACCGGCAAAAGATTTTTTAGAAAGCAGAAAAACTTTATTCGTTAACAAGGATTTACACATTGGACTGGCAGCTCCCAAAGAATTTTCAAAAGATTATTTTTATAAAAATGCCGATGCAGATGAAATGTTATTCGTTCATGAAGGTTCAGGAACATTAAAAACTATGTATGGTAATATTGATTTTTCATATGGAGATTATCTAATAATTCCCAGGGGAACAATATATCAAATCGATTTTGATTCTGCGAATAATCGCC
>JAUXGV010000115.1 GCA_030621915.1 Flavobacteriaceae bacterium | reverse complement strand
GGTTGTTGATAGAAAAACTGAAATTTATGATAATCAAAATCGCTGTTAAAAACACCTTTTAAACCTTTGGTATAACTAAAAAAGAAGGTTGGATATCTACCCGCATTACTATTCCCCCGATCAACTCCTAAACCCCAAGTTTTACGTCCTGGTGTATATTGAATAGCCAGATTTAAATCAACTTGTTCTGTGATGGATTGTCTTTCACCACTCTCATCGTAATAATCAACATTGAATCCTCCTGGGTTGGCAGATTTTAATGTTTTGAAAGTGGTACTTACTCTGAATTTTACATTCTTAATAGGTTCCAATGTGGCTTTAAAATTAGTCAAACTAATATCTGACAATTTCTCATTATCACCTCTGGAAAAAATTGAGGTAGTAACAAAACTTCGGTCCAACACATCATTTGCGGTCGTTAAACTTACTCCTAGCTGTTCAATATCGCGTCTTGTACCCATTGATAAGATGAATCTATTTTCATTATTCACCATCCATTTTCCTTCGAAGCCATATTTAAATTGTTCATCGGCAAAACCATAGGCCAAATAGCCTGACAATCTCTTCTTATCCGCGCTAGTAAAAAAGGTTCTACCCGTAAATTTTACCCTAAATCCCTCAATATCATTGTACCCAAAAATTGAATAGAGAGGCCCCAATTGAAACCCCTTGGTCATATTCCAATAGCCGGTAGTTAATATATCAGCAAGGCTATTTAATTCTCGAAATCGTTTTACATTTTGAAGAGTATCCAACATTTTATAAATCCCCAACTCATCCTTACTCAGCTTTTCCTGACGATTTTCTTTCCAATAATCATCCGGTTTATGATAAACCTCTTGATCCACGGAAACTTGTTTCTTATAATATTGATCCGGTCGGTTTACATTAAACACATGATTGTCGTAAAGAGTAGTTCGTCTTCCATAAACTCCCTTAGATTTTTCCTTTTTATTCATCGCAAAATCCGACATAAAATGATCTCGCTTTAATAAAATGACCGTATCATTTAACACATTAAAATCCTGCTCAATATAAATCTCTTTCACCCAGTTAATATTTGCACTTCTAGTAGCATGCATTTGAATTTCCTTGACAGCAAATGTTGTATCATTGACCCAAAAATCTCCTCTAAATGTCAATTCATTCTTTCGTCTTGGATAAAAAAGTATATTATAACACCATTTACTATCAATAAAAGTACTATCCGTTAATACATAATTATAAATATCAGGCCCTAATTTTGACAAAGGACTCGCAAAGCTTTTATCAAAGAATTTAATATAATTATCATAAATATCATATTCTACATAAAGTTGCTTTACAAATGCAATAAGTCCTTGATTATCAGAAAATCCAGAATTTTTATTCGCAATTAAAAATTCGTTTTTCTTTTTAGGGGAAATATTCTGGCCATAGATTTCATATACTGATTCATTAATAAATATGGGTAAAAAAGCCTTACCTGTAATGGCAGAAGTATCCACTTGCTCAAAGACCATTTCCATTCCATTAAAAACCTTATTATTCATTAATTTGTCATCGATATTATTTAAATCGAATTCAATTTTTTCGTATTTATCATATTCATATTTATCATATAGATACACTCCATTTTTACGCTTTTTCTCCCATATTTTCCTTAATATGGAGATTGCCGGATTACCCTTTTTTTTGATTTTACCTGAATATATTCTTACTTCATTCAATTCATCTCTCGCCTCTTTAAGAACAAGTTTTAAATCGAAATTCATTTTTTTTAAGGGTACTTCAAGCTTTTCAAATCCAATAAATGACACTTCAAGATTTAGGTAAGTTTGATCTGACTGAAGATAAAAATGACCTTTTTCATCAGAAATTGTTCCTTTGGTAGAGCCCTTAAATTTTATATTACAAAAAGGAACCGGTTCATCTTCTTCATCCACAATAGTACCACTTACCTTAACCTGAGCTTGTAAGTAAAGAATGGGGAAAATAAATATAATGGTAAGAAATACCTTTTTAAACATATTCTAGATCAATAAAAAATCCTTTCACTTTTGAAAGGAATAATTGTTAACGCAAATTTATTGCTTTTGATTCAATTGAGCTTTTAATTTCTATTTAATATACTATAAATTACTTACATACTTTTTAGGAGTAGAGCCAAACTTTTTTTTGAAGGCCACTATAAAATGACTTGGGGTACTATACCCAACTTCAAAGCTTGTTTCAGTAATATTATATTTTTTAGATGCCAATAATTTCCTTGCATATTCCATTTTATAGTTAAATAGAAAGGCGAAAACGGTTTCACCATAAATCTGTTTGAATCCATCCTTCAAATGTTGTAAAGGTAATTTTACCTTGTCAGACAATTCATTCAAAGAAGGGGGATCAACCATGTTTTCAATAATTAATTTTTTCGCTTTTCGCACCTTTTCAACATTGGCTTCATCTTCCAAAAAAGGACATTTTTGAGCATCATCATTATTTGATTTGTTAAAATATAAGCTTAATAATTCATATACTTTGCCCTTTAAATATAATTTTTCAAGCGAAGAATGCAGCCCATAATGAAACATTTGATTTAATACTACTATCTCATTTGGATTCAAAACTTTATCATAATAGTATTTTTTATGTCTATTTTCTTCATTTAAAAAATGAATTAATCCAGCTTCCTGAGTAAAAAATGTATGAAATTTTTCAATGGATATTAAAAATATGATGCTTTTTGCCTTGGGTAAAATTTCTAAATGAATAGGTAAATCCTGGTTGGGATTATACAATAAGAGCGAATTGTTTTCGCAAATATCAATTGCATACGAAGCATTATTGAAAAATAGTTTGGCTGAATTCTTAATACAAAAATGTAATTGAATATAATCTCGCTTTACTTCTTTTACAAATTGCTGAGTTTCTTCTGATTGATTATGATATTTTAATATTACGAAACCTTGCTCAATGACTGTTTCATGAACCATGTTTTCAGCGTTATTTTTTTCCATACAAAAACATTTATTTTATCAATATTTTTAACAAATGGATTAAATAAGGAAGTTAAAAGACAAATATACCCATTCAGTTTCAATACCAATAATTCATTTATCGATATTATTTGATTTTATTAAACTTTAACATACTTTAATAAAAGTCAAAATAAAAGCCAATTGAAATGATTCAACCGGCTTTAATATCGTTTTAATCTACTTTATACGTAAGCAACTTTTTTTACCGCATTTACAACATCATTTGCATTTGGCAACCATTCTTCTAACAGTACAGGAGAAAATGGCGCTGGAGTATCAGCTGTTGTAATTCTTTGAATTGGCGCATCTAAATAGTCAAAAGCATTTTCCTGAACATGAAATGTTATTTCCGATGAAACACTGGCAAATGGCCAGGCTTCTTCTAAAATAACCAATCGATTTGTTTTTTTAACTGAATTTAAAATACATTCAAAATCCATTGGTTTCACAGTACGTAAATCAATAATTTCAATTGAAATTCCCTCTTTTTCCAATAGATCAGCCGCCTTATAAGCTTCTTTAATAATTTTACCGAATGAAACAAGGGTCACATCGGTACCTTCTCTTTTGATATCGGCTACTCCAATAGGTAAAACATATTCTCCTTCCGGAACTTCTCCTTTATCACCATACATCTGTTCAGATTCCATGAAAATAACTGGATCATCATCTCTAATTGCCGCTTTTAATAATCCTTTAGCATCATATGGATTTGAAGGAACTATCACTTTTAAACCAGGAGTATTCGCAAACCAATTTTCAAAAGCTTGCGAATGTGTTGCCCCTAATTGACCTGCTGATCCCGTTGGACCCCTAAATACAATAGGGCAATTGAACTGTCCACCAGACATTTGACGTATTTTAGCAGCATTATTAATGATTTGATCGATACCTACTAATGAGAAGTTAAAAGTCATATATTCAACTATCGGCCTATTGCCATTCATTGCTGACCCAACAGCTATACCTGAAAACCCTAATTCAGATATGGGAGTATCAATAACTCTTTTTGCTCCGAATTCATCCAACATACCTTTGGATGCTTTATATGCACCATTGTATTCTGCAACTTCCTCTCCCATTAAAAAAATGGATTCATCTCTTCTCATTTCTTCACTCATTGCCTCCACTATGGCCTCTCTAAATTGTAGTACTTTCATATTTTTTCTATATTTTAAAATAAATCACCCGTTCAATCCAAAAACTCAAAACTCCTGTTTTTAAATTCATACTCAAGAATGTTTAAACTGACTCTTTACAAAGTATGCAAAAATAAATATTTTAGATGAATATTATCCTATGGAATTGCTTATTTTTAATGCGAATAATTTCAATTCGACTTCATACAAAAAGTTGATTGCAAATAAAAATATACTATGCATGCATAGTATATTGGAAATATTTATTACCTTCGTTGCCTTAAATTATTTGATTAACTAGAAATAATATTACAATGAAAATATTAGTATGTATTAGTCACGTTCCAGATACAACTTCAAAGATTAACTTTTCGGATAATGACAAAAAATTCGATTCAAATGGAGTCCAATTTATAATTAATCCTCATGATGAATTTTTATTAACACGAGCCATGTGGTTCAAGGAAAAACAAGGTGCATCTATCACCACTATAAATGTTGGAAACGCTTCAACAGAATCTACATTACGAAAAACTCTTGCCATAGGTGCGGATGAAGCCATTAGGGTAAATACAGAAGCTACTGACGGTTTTTTTGTTGCAAAGCAATTGTCAGAAGTAGTGAAAAACGGAGATTATGATTTAATCTTAGCAGGTAAAGAATCTATTGATTATAATGGTGGTATGGTTCCGGGAATGTTAGCATCAATATTAGATTATAATTTTGTCAATGCTTGTGTTGGTTTGGAAATTGAAGAAACAGCGGTCACCGCAATTCGTGAAATTGATGGAGGTAAGGAAACTTTATCAACTAATTTACCACTCATTGTTGGAGGGCAAAAGGGTATTGTTGAGGAAAAGGATTTACGTATTCCGAATATGAGAGGGATTATGATGGCTCGTAAAAAACCTTTACACATTGTTGAAGCTGTGAGTTTTGATGCAACTACCTCTTCAATAAGTTTTGAAAAACCTCCGGCAAAAAGTGCCTGTAAATTAATCGATCCAGATAATTTAGAAGAATTGGTTTCATTGCTACATAATGAAGCAAAAGTGATTTGATCAAAGAAAAAAAATAAAAATATTCTGAAACAAACTCAGAAAAAAATTAAAACAAAAATAATATGTCAGTTTTAGTATATGCAGAATCATCTGATGGTAGGTATAAAAAGTCGGCTTTAGAAGTTGTTTCATATGGGAAAAAAGTTGCTGAACAACTAGATACTAACTTGGTTGTTTTAACAATTAATTCACAGAATCCTACGGAATTAACATCTTATGGAGCGGAAAAAATATTAAGTGTTACTAGTGATACTTTAAATTATTCAGATTCAAAAATAATTGCCGATATTATCAGACAAGCCTCTGAAAAAGAAAACGCATCCGTTTCGATTATTGATTCAAGTGCCAATGGATTAAGTATTGCTCCCCAAGTTGCTGTAAATCTAAATGCTGGATTTGCTTCAAATGTTGTTGCATTACCCAGCACTATCAACCCATTTGTTGTAAAAAGAAAAGCATTTTCAAATAAGGCCTTTATTCATACTGAAATAAATACGGATCATAAGGTAATTGGATTGGCCAAAAATTCATTTGGACTTATTGATAATGAAGTATCTGGAACCATTGAGGAATACGTACCACAAATAATTGAAAGTAACATGTCATCAATTGGTATTGATAAAACAACAGGGAAAATTAATATTGCAGACGCTGATATTGTTGTATCAGGTGGAAGAGGATTAAAAGGCCCTGAAAATTGGGGAATGATAGAAGATTTAGCAGATGTTTTAGGCGCTGCTACTGCTTGCTCCAAACCTGTATCTGATATGGAATGGAGGCCTCATAGCGAACATGTTGGTCAAACCGGCAAACCCGTTTCTGCCAATTTATATATAGCTGTGGGTATTTCAGGAGCAATTCAACATTTGGCTGGAATCAATGCCTCCAAAGTGAAGGTTGTAATTAATTCCGACTCTGAAGCACCATTCTTTAAAGCTGCTGATTATGGTGTTGTAGGTGATGCTTTTGAAGTTGTGCCAAAATTGACCGAAAAGTTAAAAGAATTTAAAAGTAATCAATAAAATCGTATAATTTTATTAAATTGTGCCCTATAAAGGCTGTCTGAATTATTGGATTAAATGAGTCCTTAATTTGGACGGCCTTTTTAAATTTAAATACTTCTATGTGAGCTTAGTACGATTAAATATTAAAGGAATCTCTTATAGTCAAACCCAAAGTGGCGCTTACGCATTGGTTTTAAGTGAAGTTGATGGGGAACGGACCTTACCTATAATCATTGGAGCTTTTGAAGCCCAATCAATTGCCATTGCTTTAGAAAAAGAAATCAAACCTCCACGGCCATTAACTCACGATTTATTTAAAACATTTTCTGATAGATTTAATATTATTGTCAAGCAGGTGATCATCCATAAACTTGTTGATGGTGTATTTTATTCCAGCCTTATATGCGAATGCGATAAAATAGAAGAAATAATTGATGCCAGAACTTCAGATGCTATTGCATTAGCTACTCGATTCAAGGCTCCTATATTCACATTTGAAAATATTTTGGACAAGGCAGGAATCATCCTTAAAATTAAAGATGAGTCAAAATTAGAGCAATCTAAATTTAAAATGGAAGATTTGGTAACCGATATTATTGAAGAAAGTCCATCCTATAAAAATAAAACCTTAAAAGAGTTACACAAAGAATTAGACCAGGCTGTTGCCAATGAGGATTATGAACTGGCCGCCAAACTTCGAGATGAAATTTCAAAAAGAGAAAAAAATAATTGAATAAGATGAAAAAACTTTTTCTCGTCATTATTTTTCTTTTTAATCTATTACCCATCCAAGCTCAAGAAGTTTCGAATCAAATTATTCTCAGCGAAGGATTCTCTGTTACATCCTTATGGAAAGGATTTTTGGGTATGATGGTACTTTTGGCTTTGGCATATCTTTTTAGTGCTAATAAAAAAGCAATTAATTGGAAAACTGCTGGTATTGGGCTGGCATTTCAGGTATTAATTGCTATAGGGGTTTTAAAAATTCCATTTATTCAGTCTGGATTTGAAGCTGTAGGCAAAATTTTTGTAAATGTATTAGATTATACCCGGGCGGGAAGTCAGTTCCTTTTTGAAGGTCTAGTAGTAGATATGGATACTTTTGGATTTATATTTGCATTTCAGGTATTACCAACCATTATTTTCTTTTCTGCCTTAACCTCTGTTTTATTTTATTTAGGAATCATTCAAAAAATAGTAAAAGCAATGGCGTGGGCCCTGTCCAAGGCATTAAAAATTTCTGGCGCTGAAAGTTTAAGTGTTGCGGGTAATATTTTTTTAGGCCAAACAGAAGCCCCCTTGTTGATCAAGGCCTATTTGGAAAAAATGAATAAGTCAGAAATGTTGCTGGTCATGATTGGTGGAATGGCCACTGTAGCCGGAGCGGTATTGGCAGCATATATTGGCTTTCTTGGTGGAGATGATCCAATTCTAAGATTAAAATTTGCCAAGCATCTTTTGGCAGCCTCAGTAATGGCGGCTCCTGGAGCTATTACTATTGCAAAAATTTTATACCCTCAAACTGAAAAAGTGAATACAAATGTGCATGTATCATCTGAAAAAATTGGAACAAATATTTTAGATGCAATTTCAAACGGAACGACTGAGGGATTGAAATTAGCCGTTAATGTAGGTGCTATGTTATTGGTATTTGTTGCATTTATAGCAATGATCAATGGTATATTGGGATGGTTTGGAGACATCACAAATTTCAATGTATGGATGAATCTTAACACACCCTATCCAAAACTTACTTTGGAATCAATTTTAGGAACAATTTTTGCGCCTTTAATGTGGTTAACAGGAGTTGCAAAAGAGGATATGATGTTAATGGGTCAATTGTTAGGAATTAAATTAGTAGCCAGTGAATTTGTTGGATATATACAATTGGCTGAATTAAAAAATATAACCAACAGTATACATTTGACCTATGAAAAATCAATCATAATGGCAACCTATATGTTATGTGGATTTGCAAACTTTGCATCTATAGGTATTCAAATTGGTGGAATTGGCTCCCTGGCTCCGGGTCAGAGAAAAACATTATCGGAATTTGGAATGAGAGCCTTGATAGGTGGATCAATTGCTTCCCTTCTTTCGGCAACTATTGCAGGAATGATTCTAGGGTAGTTAGAATTAAATAAGTTATTTTATATTCATAGTAAGAAAATACAATCATCAATGAAACAATATTTAGATTTAATCAAGCATGTTAGGGAAAATGGAGTTGAGAAAACAGATAGAACTGGAACCGGAACCAAAAGTGTTTTTGGTTACCAGATGCGTTTTGATCTAGCAGAAGGATTTCCGATGATTACTACTAAAAAATTACATTTAAAATCAATTATACATGAGCTTTTATGGTTTTTAAATGGGGATACAAATATTGGCTACTTAAAAGAAAACGGAGTGAAAATATGGGATGCCTGGGCTGATGAAAATGGTGATTTAGGGCCTGTCTATGGACATCAATGGCGAAATTGGAATAGTGATGGAATTGATCAAATTAAAGAGGTAATCCATACTATAAAAAATAATCCTGATAGCCGGAGAATGATTGTTCTTGCATGGAATCCTAGTGTATTACCTGATACTTCAATATCTTTTGCAGAAAATGTTGCCAACAATAAAGCGGCACTCCCCCCCTGTCACGCATTTTTTCAATTTTATGTGGCCGATGGAAAATTATCGTGTCAACTTTATCAACGAAGTGCAGACATTTTTTTAGGCGTACCATTTAATATTGCCTCCTATGCCTTATTAGTAATGATGATGGCTCAGGTTTGTGATTTAGAATGTGGTGAGTTTATTCATACTTTTGGAGACGCACATATTTATAGCAATCATAAAGAACAAATTGATTTACAGCTATCAAGAGACCCTAAATCGCTTCCAACCATGAAATTGAATCCGGATATTTCTGATATTTTTAGTTTTAGGTTTGAAGATTTTATTCTGGAAAATTATGATCCACACCCATTAATCAGAGGCAAAGTATCCGTTTAAAAAATCAAATGAAAAAAATAAATATCTTATTACTATTTTTAGTTTCAATAGTTACCTATTCACAAAATAGTGACCGCCCCATTGAATTTGTAATGATCGAGATTCCTCCCGTTTATAAGGGATGTGAAAAAGAGAAATCTGATTCTAACAGAAAAGCTTGCTCTACTAAACTTTTATTGGAACATATTGATGATAATTTCGATACTGCTGTTTCTCA
>JAUXGV010000228.1 GCA_030621915.1 Flavobacteriaceae bacterium | reverse complement strand
TCCATTAGCAGCTGCTACAACAGGAGTTGAGGGATTGGAAGCCATTATACCTATTGCTCCTAATACATCTTACTACCATTACTATAGATCCAATGGTCTGGTAAGGTCTCCAGGAGGATATTTAGGGGAAGATATTGATGTTTTATACGATTTTATCCATAGTGGAGATGAAGCAAAACGGCCTTATAATAATAAAACTGTAAGAGATACAGAAATGAAAAATGGTATGGATAGAATTTCTGGGGACTATAACGATTTTTGGTCCGGCCGTGATTATTTGAACGATATGAAACCTATGAAAACTGCCTTATTAATGTCGCATGGATTTAACGATTGGAATGTAATGACAGAGCATAGTTATAGAATCTATAAAGCTACTAAAGACATGGGTTTACCTGCACAAATCTATTATCATCAAAATGGGCATGGAGGACCTCCACCTATGTCTATGATGAACAGATGGTTTACACGCTATTTGCACGGAATAGAAAATGGTGTTGAAAATGATGCCCGTTCATGGATAGTCCGTGAAAATGATGATCGTCAAAATCCCACAGCATATAAGGATTATCCGAATCCGAAGGCTTCACCTGTGACCTTATATTTGAATCCAGGAGCTCCTGACAGAGGAAGTCTTAGTACGCAAAAAAAAGATATTCAAACAAAAGAAACTTTAATTGACAATTATTCTTTTTCAGGTTCTGATTTGGCCAAAGCGGAACATACCAAACATAGATTAATTTATTTGACTCCTGAATTAACCGAAGATATTCATATTTCAGGTACAGCGAAAGTTACCATTAAATTATCAAGTAGTAAACCGGCAGCTAACCTTTCAGTATGGTTGGTGTCATTGCCATGGACAGAAGGGCAAAATTCTAAAATTACAGATAATATAATTACTCGTGGATGGGCGGATCCTCAAAACTATAAATCATTAACTAAAAGTGAGCCCTTAAAAAAAGATAAATTTTACGAAGTTTCGTTTAATTTAATGCCCGATGACCAAATTATTCACAAAGGTCAAAAAATTGGTTTGATGATATTTTCAAGTGATAAGGAATTTACATTATGGCCTAAACCCGGTACTAAGTTAACTGTTGATTTAGAGGGCACAAACTTAACTTTACCTATTGTTGGAGGAATTGAGGCATTAAATAAAAGTATCAATAATTAAAATGAATAAAATAATTATATTAATTTGTTTTCTTTTAACGACAATAATCAGAGCTCAGGATTTTGAAACCCATACTTATTTCTCTCAAGATTCCCTTCAATTAGAATTAGATCTATTTGTTCCAAATAATCGAAATCAGGTCAAAGTACCACTAGTAATTTATGTTCATGGTGGTGGTTTTTCAAATGGCAGCAGAACTGCTGGTCATAATTTGGCGAGATATTTAGTCAGTCAAAATATTGCTTGTGCTTCTATTAGTTATATGCTTTATATGAAAGACAAAAGCTTTGGTTGCGATGGTATTCTAGCTGAAAAAATTAAAGCCATTCAATTGGCTTCCAACCAACTTTGGCTGGCTACTGGTTATCTTATTGACCTGAAGGATGAATTAAACTTTGATTCAGACAAAATATTTATTGCCGGAAGTAGTGCAGGAGCGGAAACTGTTTTACATGCCTCGTTTTGGGATCGGGAAAAAATGAAATTATATGAACATAATCTGGAACCTCAATTCAAATACGCCGGAGCCATTTCAGGTGCCGGAGCGATTATGGATCTAAATTTAATCGACAAAAACAATAAGATCCCTTTGATGCTTTTTCATGGCGACAATGATTCCTTGGTACCCTATGCCACAGCTGCACACCATTTTTGCCCGCCTAATTCATCAGGGTGGCTGATGTTATTTGGATCTTATTCCATAGCCAATCATATAGAATCTTTAAATGGAAGTTATGAATTAACAACTTTTGACGGAGGAGGTCATTCCTATGCTGGAGCCTATTTTCATCAAGATCAACAGCGCGTAGTCGATTTTATAAAATCTGTACAGATGAAAGAAAAATTCGTTAAATATCAAACGGTGGACACGAAATAGCAATGTTTATATTAATTTAACCCGAATCATGTAATGAAAATTCCAATTGAATAAAACCAATATATTGATTACGTTTCTATGAAATTTCAAATAATTCACACCATTTTATTGAAGCTTAAAAAAAGATCATGAAAAGAAGAAAATTTTTATCAAATACTGCGGCATTAGGATTAGGTGCGCCTTTGTTTGGATCTCTAAATTCGGCCTATGCAGTAAATACGAACCCAAAAGAAAAGAGATATCAAAATGGTAGTAGCCCATGGCCCATATGTTTGGATACTGCGACCATAAGAACGGCAGGAAATTTAGAAGCAAAAGTAGATATTGCAATTGCCGCTGGTTATGATGCTATTGAACCTTGGGATAGTGAATTAAAAGAGTTTGAAGAAAATGGTGGGGATTTAAAAGCAATGGGACGAAAAATAAGAGACCATGGCTTATTTGTTCCAAGTATGATTGGCCTGTGGGGATGTATTCCAGAATCTGAAGAAGCCTTTCAAAAATCACTTCCGGAAACCAGAAAACGTATGAGAATGGCCTCAGAAATAGGTTGTGAATTTGTGCAAGCTATTCCAAATAAAGTAGGCAATAATTACGATGTGAAATTTGTGGCTTCTTGTTATCGTCGAATTTTAGAAATTGGATTAAAAGAATTTAATATCTGCCCCGCTCTGGTTTTTGTGGAAATGTTTCCTTTAAAAAGTTTGGGACAGGCAACAGCTGTGGCTCTGGATGCCAATCACCCAAAATCAAAAATTATACCCGATGTCTTTCATATGTATATTAGTGAAGGTGGATTTGAGGGCATGAAACAATTGAATGGCGATTTATTTGCAATTTTTCAATTTAATGATGCTCCTAAAAATATGAAAATGAAAGATATGAAAGACAAACATCGTGTTTATCCGGGTGATGGAATTTTACCCTTAACTAAAATATTAAAAGATCTGAAACAAACAGGATTTAAAAGGTGTATTTCTCTAGAATTGTACAATCCGGAATATCACAAACAAGATCCACTAACAGTAGCAAAAACAGGTCTAAAAAAAACATTGGAAGTAATCGAAAAAGCAGGGGTTTAATTTTTAATACTGAATTATTAGTTTATTATTAGGAATCCATGATAGATTCCAAAGGAATTTTTCATGGATAATACTTGAATTCTTGCATAGAGGTAATTTGTAGTAGTTCTCAAATCCATAGCATTTTTTATTATTCACCCTGTTGCTAGATAATCAATAAAATAATGTTGCATATTTATGCAACTTCTTTCTTAAGAACCTTGATTCAATACCCTAAAAAAATGGCAGGTTCCATAATACTGCAACAAAAATAACACCCGCCAATAATTTAAGGATTCGTTCTTTTGAAATACCTGTAATTTTAATTTCACTATAAATATTAAAATATGGATACTGGTAATTTTGACACACTATCAAGGCAATAAACACTCTTACAGATGATGGGTTTACCGAAGATTTTAAGGCAGAAGAAGATTGTATCATAGCACTCTATTCTAAAAAGGAATATCAACCCGAAGAACTGGAAATAGTAAAAACTTTTCGTTTCGAAGGCATGTCGAACCCCGAAGACCAAACAGAATTATTTGCAATCATCGCGAATGATGGATTGAAAGGCACCTTGCTTATGTCCTATAGTGCTGTACATTTTCAAAATGTTGAACTCATAAAGCAAATAAAAGAGTTAAAGACAGAATAGTCTTTGTTTTGTATTTACCAAAATTTGAATTGAACTTAGAAAATTACTCTAAAAGTTGCATTTGGTGTTATAGCTAGTGAATATTGATTGACCTCAATTACACCTGTTTTGGATCGTCGATAATAACTGTTAA
>JAUXGV010000085.1 GCA_030621915.1 Flavobacteriaceae bacterium | reverse complement strand
TCAAAACGATACTCTGTTTGATCGGCTTCTATCATCCAATCTACGTCAACAACATCCTTGGTTGCCGAAAATGTTTGTTTCAATTGCTCAGCAATTTTTATTTGCTCATTGTAATCCGGACCATAAACTTCAGCAACCAAAGTTGATAAAACGGGGGGTCCTGGAGGAACTTCAACAACTTTTATATTGGCATTAAAATTTTTTCCTATTTTTTGAATTTCAGGGCGAAAAATTGTGGAAATATAATGACTCTGTTCTTTACGATCTCCCTTATCAATTAAATTGACCTGAATATCAGCAACATTTGATCCGCTTCGTAAATCATAATGCCTAACCAAACCATTGAAGGTTATGGGTGATGCGGTTCCAACGTAAGTTTGATAATTATTAACAAATTTACTTTGTTTAATATATTGGACAATTTCTTTAGTAACCATTTCTGTACGCTCTAAAGTAGTTCCCTCGGGCATATCAATGATTACCTGAAATTCATTTTTATTGTCAAAAGGTAACATTTTAACAGCAACAGATTTTGTTAAAAACATACTCGATGTTGCTAACAGTAAGACTATATTGATTCCGAAAAATGCGTATCTATAAAGTTTGTTATCGAGTAAAGGATCGATGGCTTTTCTGTAAAATTTATAAATTACAGATTGCTCTAAGGTCTCACCCTTTTCTTTTTCACCCTTCTTTTTGGTCTCTTTTTCCCTTAGGAAAATATATCCCAAATAAGGAGTTATTGTCAATGCTACAAACAAAGAAATCATCATGGCTATGGATGCTCCAATGGGCATAGGACTCATATACGGCCCCATTAATCCAGATACAAATGCCATAGGTAAAACTGATGCAATAACCGTAAAAGTTGCTAATATTGTTGGATTTCCAACTTCGTTAATGGCATATAAAGCTGCTTGTTTAAAAGGTAGTCGTTTCATTTTAAAATGCCGATGCATATTTTCAGCAATAATGATTGAATCATCAACTACGATACCCGTTACAAATACCAGGGCAAATAAAGTTATTCGGTTTAAGGTATAATCCATAAAATAATAACTAAACAGCGTTAAGGCAAATGTTATGGGAACCGATAAAAATACAACAAGACCTCCTCGCCATCCCATAGCTAACATAACAACCAATGATACTGAAATGATGGCAATTATTAAATGACTTAATAACTCAGAAACTTTTCGTGAGGCCGTTTCTCCATAATTTCTGGATTCGGAAATATGTACATCGTCAGGAATCAAATCCTTTTTCAAATCCTTAACCCTTTCTAAAATAATTTCAGATATTTTCATGGCATCACCTCCCTTTTTCTTTCCAATAGAAATTGTTACAGCATTATATAATGAAGGGTATTCTGATGCTTTTTCATAGGATGCCATTCCATAACCAAATGAAACATATTCTTTTGGGGTTTCCGGGCCATTCCTTATTTGGGCGATTTGTTTTAAATAAACAGGTTTGTCTTTATTAACACCTACAATTAAGTTTTCTACATCTTCAACCGAAGTTAAAAAATTTCCGGTATGAATTAAAAACTCCTCATCGTTGTTTGTAATTTTTCCTGAATTAGATTGTTGATTGCTGCCTTGAATTTTTTCAGCAATGCTCAACAAATCAACCCTGTTTTCAGACATTTTATCCTTGTCGAGTATGACACTAACTTCATGACTTCTTCCTCCAATAATATTTGAGTTAGCTACCCCCTTCACCTTTTTAATTTCATTGTTAAGTTCTTCGGCGATTTGTTTTAATTGAAAATCGTTATAACTTTCACTCCAAAGGGTTAAGCCTAAAACAGGGACATCATCAATTGCCCTGGTTTTAACCAACGGCATAGAAACACCTTGAGGAATCTGATCTAAATTTTTAATAATTTCATTATACAATTGAACAAAGGATCGTTCTATATCTTCACCAACATAAAACTGAACAATTAACATCGCTTGTTCTTTCATCGAAGTGGAATACACATATTCAACACCGGGTAAATTACTCACAATTTTTTCAAGTGGTTTGATTACTTTAGATTCAACCTCACTAGGACTCGCCCCCGGAAATTGAACAAAAATATCAGCAATTGGAATTTCTATTTGAGGCTCTTCTTCCCTAGGAATCAAATAGGAACTATAAATTCCAATCAACATAAAAATGATCATTAGTAAAATTGTAAGCTTTGATTCTAAGAAGAATGACGCTATTTTTCCTGCAAAACCTTTATTCATAGTCGCTTATTTTATGTTTAAACTAACTCCGTTATATAACTTCCCTTCTGCGGTAACAATGTATTTTTCATTTTTTGATAATCCTGTCAGCACCTCTACATAATCACCTGTTGATTTGCCTATCTTCAACCACCGTAAAATTGCAGTACCTGATTTACTTACAGTATATATCCCTGTTAATTGACCTTGATGAATTAGGGAAGATTTAGGAACAGTAACATTATTGTTTAAACCATTTTTTAAAGGAAAGTTGGTGGAGACAAACATGCCAGAGTAAAGTTTAATTTTATTATCTGTGATTAATGAAATTTTTACCAAATATTGACCCCCTGTATTTTGCGATGATGTACTTACTTCACTAACTTTTCCCTGAAGAGATTTTCCCGAAGCTTTGATAATCACTTTAACGTTTTGTCCTTTTTTGATGGCTTCAATTTCATTTTCAGAAACTAAGGCTGTTGCTAGATATTTTCCTGGTGTTTCTAACCTGAATAAAGTCATTCCAGGATTGGTCATATCTCCTAGATTAATCGATTTTGAAGTAATTACACCACTAAAAGGAGCCTTAATATTGCTATAAGATAGTATGGCGTTTATTTCATTTTGAACTTGTTTAGCTGCTTCTACCTGAGCTTTTGCTATTTCGTAATGAGTTGTGATATCATCAAATTCTTTTTGAGATGCACTATTTTGCTCATGTAACTTTTTAAAACGATGATAATCTTTTTCTGCTATTTGAAAACCTGCTTCAGCTTGACTTAAACCAGCATCGGCTTGAGCCTTTTTAGCCTTTATATCCGTATTGTTGATTTGGATCAATAATTGTCCCTTTTTTACTTCATCTCCTACATTTACATTTATTTTGGAGACAAAGCCCATCATCTGAGAACCAATATTTGCAAATTGTTCGGTTTCAATTTGTCCGCTTGCACTAAAAACAGATCCTCCTTGTGGTGTTGATGGTGTTGCTATTGTTACATTTACCAGATCAATTGCTTTTTCTTTAGCATTTTTTTTATCACTACAACTAGCAGCAGATATTGCAATAAGTACTATTATTGAAGCTTTTATCGTATTTATGGAATTCATGGGTGTTGA
Organism: Flavobacteriaceae bacterium; assembly: GCA_030621915.1. Classification (GTDB taxonomy): domain Bacteria; phylum Bacteroidota; class Bacteroidia; order Flavobacteriales; family Flavobacteriaceae; genus Lutimonas. The sequence continues at coordinate 8,893 of JAUXGV010000085.1, read as the reverse complement.
TTTTATTATTTAGTTAGAAAATTTAAATAAGCCAAGGTGTAGTTAAAATTGAAAATAGCTTGATAATAAGCCAATTCTTTTTCTTGATATTGGGTTTCAACATATAGTATGTCAGATGTTTTTTCCAATCCTTGTTCGAATCTGTTAGTTTTTATTCTTAGGGCTTCCTTCGATTGATCCATGGCCAATTTTGTCAGATTTAGATTGTTTTTTACATCCGTTAATTGCCGTTTTGTTTTATTTAACTCTAGCTCACTTTGCGCTATATAATTGTTTTTGTCCAAATGAGCTTTTTCAAGTTGGGCCTTTTCCTGATGTATTTTACCAATATTTTTATATCCCTTAAAAATATCCCAGGATAATTGTAAACCGAATAAATAATTAGTAGATCCAAACCCAAAAATTTCATCATCATTCCATTCATAATTGGCAAAGGCGTTTGCTCTTGGAATAAAACTCATCTTGGATGCTTTTAGCATTTGTTCTTGAGCAATAACTCCAAATTGAACTGCCTTGATATCATTTCTTTCTATATTTAAATTCAAACTGATATCAAAATCCAATCCTTCTAACCTAAGTTCTGTTTCAGGTTTTAGATTAGACCCAGTTTCTTGTCCGATCAAGAATGATAAATATTCGGATACATTATTGACATTACTTTTTGCAAATTGTAGTTGATTTTCTATTTCATTTAAACGAATTTCAACATTTAAATAATCTGCATTTTGGATCATTCCTTGATCCAAACTGTTTTTAGTCATATTTCTGTTTTCAGCAGCAGTTTCTATGGCCTTATTAATTACGTTAACTGCTTTATAGGCAAGTTGCAATTGCATATAAGTTTTTGTTACTTCCAGTTCTATAAAATCACTAATTCTTTCCGTTTGAAGATTGGCAGCTTCTAATTGATAGCCAGCGGCTTTTCTTTCTTTCCAACCATCAATATTAATTAAGGGTTGTAACAATTCAATTCGGGTATTAAAATTCTCAACCTGACCTGGGTTATTTAAAACATTGGGATTAAAATCTGGTACTGTAACTGATTGTTGCAATAATTTAAACCCAAAAGCATATAAAGGGTTATTTGTAAAAGAGCTTGTATTCGATAAGTTCAAATTGGGTAGTATCACAGCTCTTGATTGTTCGAAATTTGCCTTAGCTATAGCATATTCCTGATGTGATATTTTTAACTTGATATTATTTTCCTGTGCCTTTGATTTGGCTTCACTTAAAGAAATCTCAATGGTTGATTGAGCAACTAAGTTCATTGTGAAACAAAGCAAAAGAAAGGTCGAACCAATTACTTTTTGGAAGATACTACTTAAGTAGATAGTCATAATCAAATATTTAAATGCACAGCAAAAGTAACTAATCAAGTCAATTGGATAAGTAACTTAGGTTACAATCAAATGTTATAAGGCTAACTATATACTTGTGTAAATTCCTGATATAAAGATCCTTAGAATCAAGGAGTGTGCCAGCCTATGGTAATTTACCCGAAGAATGGGAGGTCGGATGCAAAGCTGGCTTTGACAGTTCTGAACATAAAAGGTAATTGAACTTGTAATAGAGTCGAAAAGAAGGTCATGTTTAATTGTCTAAAATGAGTTAAAACATGTGTTTATCTCTATTTATAAGACTTGTTTCATTTAATTTCTGAAGCGGCTGATGTATCCAAATATAGTTTCGTGTTTGGGTGGGTTCTTAAAATAGAAGCCGGGCAATTTGTACTAATCTCATTAAACAAGGCGCTTTTAATTGCATAAGCTTTTCTTTGGTCAGGAACCACGCAACTAACAACCTTACTTTTCATGATGGCTTTAATTGTTAAAGTTAGTGCCTCCTTCGGCACATCGTTAAACGTTGGAAACCAGCCTTCTCCCAATTGTTGATTTCTGCATGCTTCATCCAATTTTACCAATTTTACCAATTCGGGATCTTCAAAATCTGCAACATGAGGATCATTGAATGCTATATGGCCGTTCTCTCCTATTCCGATGCAAGCCACATCGATAGGGTGTTTTTCCAATGCTGTTGAATAATTTTTTATCTCTTTTTCAATATTGTCAGCATCTCCATTCAAAAAATAAATTTTCCTGGGGTTTACATCATTCAATATTCTTTCTTTTAAGTATTTTCGAAAACTGGCAGGATGTTCTTCAGAAATTCCTTTGTATTCATCCAAGTGAAAAACTGTTATTTTTTGCCAATCGAGATCCTTTTTTTTCAATGCCTTTAAAAATGAAAATTGAGAAGATCCCGTTGCCAATATAAGATTTGCTTCACCCTTCAATTCAATGGCTTCTTTCAATTTCCCTTCAACAAAATTCGCAGCAGCATTTCCCATATCAATGACTTTATCGAATATCAATACGTCCAACTCTTCTATTTTAATTTTCCTAAGCATAAAATATCTTCATTATTTTAATTATAAAAATTCGCTAATCGCAAACCATGAGGTTATCAATGAAAAGAGGATCACCGCTATCAAACTTAGATTCAATTTGAAGTTTGCTTTGTTCTTTTCCATCAATTTACTTTTATTGATCAAAAAGAAAATAGGAATCGCAACAGCAGGCAAAATACATGCCTGAAAAGCCTGAGAAAATATCATAAGAGCAGGTGGTCTTTCTTCCATAAAAACAGATCCAAATGCAAAAACTAAGGCTACGATAATCAGAATTTTTGATTCCATAGAATGAATGTTTCTAGGAGTTCCTCTAAAGTCGGCTACCAGCCATGGTGCAATTAATAGGATAGGAAATACAGATGATAATCCAGCTCCTGCGATACCTATGATTAAAATAAAGGCTGCAACCTTACCCCCAATGGGTTCGAACAAATGAATCATATCGACCGTATTGTCGAGTTTAAGACCCATCACATGAAGTGTTCCTGCAGACACCGCCATAATAATTCCACTTAAAAAAAGCATCATTGAAGCCGATACAAAGGCATCTCTTTTTTCTGATTTAAGGTTTTTTATTGTCCATCCTTTTTCCACCACAACCGTACTTCTCATAATAAAAACAGCTGCTGAACAGGTCGTTCCAGCAATTGCGGCAATTAATCCGAGAGCTCCTGGAGTGTTGGGAATGCCAGGTACAATTCCTTCAACCAAGGCCGAAAAATCAGGTTTCACCATTACAAAAACGATTAAAAATGAAACACCCATTAATATTACCAAGACCGTTAAAGCCCTTTCAAATAAGGCATACCGACCATAACTTATCAATAAATATAAGGCGATTACAAAAAATGCAATGATCCAACCCGTATGGATACTCAACCCGTCAAATGCAAGTTTAAATCCCTCTTGAATTAAATCCGAAACAATACCCATGATACCCATTAATGCCAATAGCTCACCAATTATTAAGGCAATAATTATATAGATAGAAAGAAGCCAACCATACTTAAATTCGTTCCTAAAATTAAACAAGGCAGTATGACCGGTGACTAAAGTCACTTTACCATAGGATATCATTAATATATAAGTAAATATACACGAAAGAATGAGTGCCCAAAATAAGCTCATTCCATGTTCGGCACCGGTTTTGGCCATGGTTGTAACGCTTCCAGTGCCAATATTATAACCAATTAAAAACAAACCCGGTCCTACAGCACTTAGTCCTATTAAGATTTTCTTTATGATTTTATTGTTCCTCATAATTTTCAGAATTTGAAAATTTATTTATTTGAATAAACCCTCTCCCCATCTACAAAGGTTTTGTGAACTATCATTTCATTGTTCTTCATTGAAAATTGAATAATATCTGCACGTTTTCCCGGTTCAATTGCCCCTAAATTATTCATTGAGAACATATTTGCTGGATTGGTGCTTGCCATTTGAATGGCTTCTTTCAGACTACATTGGGTAAAATTCATCATAACACCAACACATTTACTAATTGGGGAAGCTGCTCCCGCCAAAACATTTTCTTCTGGTAATTTCACAACATTAGGGGTCAATAACAATTTTCTTTCCCCTCTAGTATACTCCCCAACCGGAAGTCCGGCCAGATCTAAAGCGTCTGAGACCAATATTAAATTATTGAATTTTTTAACCTTATAAAAGCTTCTTACTTCCTCCTTGGTCAAATGAAACCCATCGGCGATGATACTTGGTGTAATTCGGTCATCAGACAATTGTGGCCATATTGGATTGTGATGTCTATTAATTTCATTGGCACAACCATTACCCAAATGAGTAGCCATTTTGGCTCCAGCGTCTATGGCCATTTGGATATCTTTTGCTGATCCATTGTGATGTCCTAGTGCAACCACAACGCCACTCTTTACACAATTGCTAATAAATGAAATTGCTCCTTCTAGCTCCGGTGCCAGGGTAATTAATTTGATACCATTGTCTGCCGCCTTTTGAATCTCTCGAAATTCCTTCCAATCCGGTAATTTTATATATTTCTCTAAATGCGCTCCTCTATACCCCTGAATAGGTGATATATATGGCCCTTCCAAATGAAACCCCGCAATTGATTTACCAATTTCAGGATCCTTCCTTGCCAAGGCCAAGATTGCAAAATTCTGCTTTATTCTTTCAATATCACTTGTAATAATTGTTGGAAAATAACTTGTTACACCAACCTTCCATAAGGCTTTTGTGGCTTTTCTGACACCTTCAATAGTCAAATTTGGACCTGAGAAATCTACGCCCATATAGCCATTGATTTGAACATCAATCAAACCGGGGGCAATAAATAATTCTTGATCCTTATTCTCTGAAGAAAGTCGATTTATACCTGTGATTTTTCCGCTTGAAGTTTCAATGGACACATATCCATTATCTGAATATAAAATACCTTCAATTTCTGAATTATCATTTGGCAATTCAATATTTACATTTAAAATAAAACTGAGGGCAAAAATGTAGGTAATAATGATTTTCATAATGATTTCTTTAAACAGTCATATTATTTTATTTCACGAATTTCCATGATAAGATGATTTTTTATTTAGTTACCGTTTCCCATTGCTCACTTATAACTGATTTTTCTAAGGCCTCCAATACGGCAACTCCTCTTAAAATACTTTGATGTGTTCTCGGTTCTATTCTTGTTTGAAACATGTTTACCATATCAACATCGCTCTTTTCCGGAGTTTCATTTTTTACCCTTGATTCCAACGCTATAATTCCATCCTTGGTTTCTACATATGTTTGCCAACCGTATTTTTGCGTTGTAAAAATTAAAGTAGCTAACATTCCATTCCCAAAAACCAAATTAGCGCTACTATTTTTATTATTATTGTCATTTTTGTTCATCCGGACTTTTGTGATATCATCTCCAAATATGTACATGATTGGCTGAATTAAATGTGCCCCATAAAAAAATACACCTCCATAAATCGATTCCATATCTAAGGGACCATATCTGACCACTTGATTAATTTCACCCATATTTTTAACCTGTTCCTTTATATCAAAAGTTTCATAACTATGGGCTATGGAGCTATATGATGTTACGGGTGTTCCTACCTTTTCGGCCAAAGACAAGAATTTCTTACCTTCCTCTAGTCTATAACAAAAAGGCTTGTCAATAAACGTCGGAATTCCAGCTTTGACAAATGGTATTGCTGCTTCTAAATGAAATTTCCCATGACGGTGATCAACGATCAAAGCGTCTATTTTGCCAAACATTTCATTTGGATGTTGCACCATATTTGGGATTCCTCCCTTTTCCATAGCATCCTTTGCATATGCTTCTTTTTCACCCCAAACATAGCTTACTTCCACACCTGGAAATTTCTTATCAATATTGAACAATTTGCCAAAACCTGCTGTGTGAGAGTTTTCCGCACCAATAATTCCAATTCTTATTTTCTTTAGTTCATTTTGACCCCGAATAGGTGCTGCAAAACTTTTTTCCATAGCAAATGGCAACATAGAAATAGCTGAAACCTTGCTCAATTTTTCAATAAATAATCTTCGAGTTTCCAATATGTTTTAATTTATAATTTCATTTCCCATCCTTTTTCATAGGACCTTTTCCAAAGTTTATTTGCTTCTCTATCCTCCTTAATATGTCCGCTTTTTTGATCAATCTCCAAGGATCTTCCTACACGCTGCGAAATATTTCCCAATTGAACCAATAGGGTGCTTTTGTGACCAGAGTCAATATCGGCATTTAATTTGTCTCCATTTAAAATGGCATCGAACATGTTTCTAATATGTAATACATCTAAATTTTGAGCTGGATTCACCGTATTTCTAGGGTCGATTTCTTGATCATTCTTCACCTCTTTAACTATTTTATTGTCTAAATCAAAGATAGTATAACCATTACCACCTCCCATTAACATAGATCCATTTTCACCGTAAAACATAACTCCTACACTACTTCCTTCAATATATTTGCCATTACAACTTCTTCCTTCCCACGACATGGATAAGTTCTCTTTAAAGTCCAGATTAATTACTTGCGTATCTGGTGTTTCCCAATCATCTTGGTATCTATATCTGCCCCCATTTGAACTGACTTTAATTGGAAAGTCTACCTCCATTCCCCATCTTAAAAGATCAATCATATGCGTTCCATTATTTAAGGCCTCACCTGTACCCCAATGCCAGTGCCAATGCCAATTATAATGAATTAAATTATCTTTAAAACTTTTTCTTGGAGCGGGTCCTTGCCAAAGATCCCAATCTAACCATTCAGGAATTGCAGTATATTTTCCAATACCAATTGATGGACGATTATTAGAATACCATCCTTTTCCAAAATAAACACGACCGATATCTCCATTTTTTAAAGCCATAATTCCTTCTATAACATTAGGCCATGACCGACGTTGATTTCCCATTTGGATTACTTTCTTATATTTTTTTGCGCCTTCTATAAGAATCTCCCCTTCATTTGGATTATGACTACAGGGCTTTTCAACATATACGTGTTTTCCAGCTTCCATAGCCAATAAGCTCGCAGGAGCATGCCAGTGATCTGGTGCTGCAATTACTAGGGCATCGACATCTTTACTTTCCAATGATTTACGAAAATCATTAAATGATTCTGCCGTAAAACTTTGCTTATCCTTTAGGGCAGCTAAACATTTGGCTATGGCTCTACTATCTACATCGCAAACATGAACAACATCACAATTGTTTTGAATCGCAAAATTTTCAGCCAAACTAGTCCCCCGACTATTAACACCCATCACAGAAACATTGATTCTATCATTTGCTCCAATTATCCGGGCATAACTTTTTGCAGTAAATTGAGGCAAAATTCCTCCAATACCAAATACTGCAGATGTTGCCGCTGTTTTTTTTATAAAATTTCTTCTTGAATTTAAGTTAGCAGTCTTTACCATTTTTATGAATTATTTACAATCAATTAATATAAAAATCTATGTTTTCTATGATAATATCCCAGAATACATGTTGAATAGTCAGGTGTATTATTATTAAAAAAAATCCTCTTTTTAAATTCAAGAGTATTTTTATTAAGCAGATCAAAACCAACAACTAAGTTTCCTAAGTTACACTTTTTATAAAACTGTGAAAAGAATAAATTTATTCTTTCTTGTTTTTGGTTTGAATTTTTCCTTGAAATGATACATTTATAGCCAAACCAAAATTTATTCACCTTTCATTTTATAATTATTAAGCCATTACTTATTTGTTCAATGTTTCTATAGCTGACCATGCCATAAAACCTCCTCCTATTTCAATGGCTTTTTCGTCTATCTTGAAAGTTGATGTATGCAATCCGGAATTGATATTCTTCGCTTCATTTCCTGTTCCCAAAACATAAAAACAAGAGGGCTTTTGTTGAGAATAATAGGCGAAGTCTTCAGCTGCCATCCATACATCCATATCAATAACATTTTCTTTTCCCAAATAGGAAATCGCAGCTTTTTTGAGATCTAAGGTAAGCTCCTCATCATTTATTAAATTTGGATAGCCATGATTGATCCGTACGATACACTCAGCTCCCATTCCTTCGGCAATGGATGTTACAAGTTTTGTAAATTTCTTAAGAGCTACTTTTCTCCAGGATTCATCCAAGGTTCTAAAAGTTCCCTCAATATAAACCTCATCTGGAATAATATTAATAGCGCCCTCACCGATAATTTTACCAAATGATAAAACCGTAGGAATTTTAGGAGAAGACATTCGGCTCACCAATTGTTGGGCAGCTATAATAATGTGTGATGCTATTAAAACGGGGTCAATTGTATCTTCCGGGGTGGCTCCATGACCTCCCTTGCCAATAACTTTTAAAAAAATTTCATCCATACTCGCCATAAATTTACCCGACCTAAAACCAACTTTCCCCACAGGCAGATTTGGCAATACATGCTGCCCAATATGGGGAACATTTTTTAGTGATTTATAGGCTTTTTCCTTCATAACCAAGCTCGCTCCACCAGGAACTACTTCTTCACCGGGCTGAAACAATAATTTAACCGTTCCTTTAAAAGTATGTCGAATTTTATATAATATTTTGGCAGTTAACAAAAGTGAAGCCATGTGCACATCATGTCCGCAAGCATGCATGATATTTTTGTTTCTGGACGCATAAGTCACTTCGTTTTGTTCCTGAATAGGCAAGGCATCCATATCTGCTCTTAAAAGAACCGTTTTACCCGTTTGCAATCCTTGTATGGTCACTAATAAGCCTGTTTCGGCTACCGATTCAATATTGTCAATTCCAATATTCAGCAGTTGTTCTTTTAGATAAGTGCAGGTTTGAAATTCTTTAAAAGATAATTCCGGATTTTGATGAAGCTGTCTCCTTATCTCAACGAATTTTGAGGCATATTTAAGGGCTATATGCTTTATGTTTCCTTTTTGATCCATTTTATAAAAATAGGTTTTTAAGTTTATAAACCTGAATTCGATTTAAATATAACCAAGCGGATATTCTCATTTACC
>JAUXGV010000261.1 GCA_030621915.1 Flavobacteriaceae bacterium | reverse complement strand
GAATTATGCATTAAAACTTCGTAATGAGGATTGAAAGTGCAATGAAATATGATATTTTATTGATTTAAGCATAGCATCGCTATGGTTAAATCGAAAAATGATGCAAAGCCCATATTTTGTAGTAATTTCAAACCGTAATAGATTTTTTAATGCATAATCCGGGTTTAACTTATCTTTGATTTAATAACCATTAGAATCATTTCTAGGATTATAACTTTTTATAATATGCAATGAGATTTTTGTTTTTAAATTGATATTATCTAATTTTATATGAATATTTTTTGAAAATTTATCTATATAAATCAGGAAATGAAAATTCTTTCTGCAAAACAAATTTATCAAGCTGATCAAGCTACTATTAAAAATAAACCGATTTCGTCAATTGATTTGATGGAATTTGCCGCTTCGTCTTGTTTTGATTGGATTTCGAATTATTTAGTAAACAAAGACCAAACTATACATATTTTTTGCGGAATTGGTAATAATGGTGGTGATGGATTGGTCATTGCCAGAAAACTGATTCAAGCCAATTATAAGGTGAATACTCTCGTTGTAAACTTTGGTAGAAACAGAAGCAAAGATTTTATAGAAAATTATAAACGATTATCAAAAATTGAATCAAATATATTGGAATTAAATTCTGAAAAGGATTTTCCTCTAATTCATAATAATGAAATTATTATTGATGCTATATTTGGATTGGGTTTGACTAGAAATGCTGAGGGATTTGTTAAAAATTTAATCCAATATATTAATAATTCTGGGGCTTTAATTATTTCAATTGATCTTCCATCTGGATTGTTTTCTGAATCTAAAATAGAGGATATTGATTCTGTAATTCAGTCGTCAGAAGTATTGACATTTCAAAATCCTAAATTGTCTTTTTTTATACCTGAAAATGAAAAATATATCAAGAATTGGAATTTGCTAAATATTGGATTGGATCAAAACTTCATCAATTCATTGGTTGTAAAGTATTATACAATTGATAAAAATTTCATACGAACTATTTATAAAAATAGAAATAAATTTTCCCATAAGGGAACTTTTGGGCATAGCTTAATTATTGGGGGAAGTTTTGGGAAAATTGGAGCAGTTGTTTTGGCATCAAAAGCCGCATTAAAAATTGGGAGTGGGCTGGTTACCGCTTATATTCCAAAATGTGGCTATCAAGTTGTTCAAACGGCAATTCCTGAGGTAATGGTGGAAGTGGATTCGAATGATCAATTGGAATTTTTTAATTACAAGTCAAATCCTTCAGTTATAGGTATTGGTATAGGTATAGGGACTTCTGAAAAGACTTCAATAGGATTTCGAAATTTTTTAAGAAATAATAAATTACAGTTGGTAATAGATGCGGATGGCCTAAATATTTTGGCCAAAAATAAGGATTTATTGGATTTACTACCAAGAAATACCATATTAACACCGCATCCCAAAGAATTTGAACGGTTGGTAGGAAGATGGAACAATGATTATGAGAAGTTGGAAATATTAAAGGAGTTTTCATTGAGATATAAGTGCATAATTATTTTAAAAGGAGCTTATACCGCTATTGTAAATCAAGGAAATATTTATTTTAATACAACGGGTAATCCAGGCCTTGCAACAGCTGGTAGTGGAGATGTGTTGACAGGAATTATCACTGGACTTATTGCCCAAAATTACACTCCTATAAATGCATCAATATTTGGTGTTTATTTACACGGAAGATCAGCAGACATTGCGATTGATAGTGATCAGTCTATGGAAAC
>JAUXGV010000184.1 GCA_030621915.1 Flavobacteriaceae bacterium | reverse complement strand
AAACCTTGGCTCGTTGCTTTTACATTTGGATTATTACACGGTTTTGGTTTTGCAGGTGCATTGGCCAATATTGGTTTACCGCAACAAGATATTCCGTTTGCTTTGGCCTTTTTTAATATTGGCGTTGAAATTGGACAAATAGCTTTTGTAATTGTAGTTCTGGCAATCATCAAATTACTAAGTTATAAAAAAGAATGGCCGGTTTTTATAAAAAGAATTCCTGCCTATGTCATTGGTTCTATGGCAGCTTTTTGGTTGATTGAAAGAATGGTTGGTTTTTGGAGTTGAATCAAGTAAAAAGTTAAAAATTGCATTTAAATAATAAAATCTATTTTCCATTAATATTATAAAGTAATCTATCTTTTTCATATGAGATCACCACGTCACTCATTCTTCGCTCCTCGTGAATACGATATCTAATGTCGATTTCGAATAATCGGGTTTGCGAGGCAAACATGACCATGGCAATCTCATACAAGCGTTCGAAGAAATTTAATAACTCAAATAGTAAAGTTAAATAACCGCTTAGCCAAATCATTCACTTACAACGTGTACATCATACTTCGTACTTTTAACTTCTAACTTTATCTCATTCATGATGATAGGGCTCATTATTCAATATCGTAAAGGCCCTGTAAATTTGTTCAACAAGAAACAATCGGATCATTTGGTGTGAAAAAGTCATTTTGGACAAGGATAATTTACCCGCTGCTTTTTGATAAATTTTTTCTGAAAAACCATAAGGCCCTCCAATTACCAGAATCAAATTTTTTATTCCAGAATTCATTTTCTTCTGTAAAAATTGTGAAAATTCAATAGAACCAAAATCATTGCCTTTTTCATCTAATAAAATTAGATGATCTGTTGATTGAGTATTTTTTAATATCAATTCACCTTCTTTCTCTTTTTGCTGTTTTACAGACAAATTTTTGGTGTTTTTTAAATCCGGTATAATACTTAATTCAAATTTGACATAGTGCTTTAAACGCTGCTCATAGGTTTGAATTAGAGATATTAAATTTTTATCATCCGTTTTGCCAATGGCAATAATTTTTATTTTCATTTCAATTTAATCTATACAGTTGTAAATATAAAAAAGTTATTTTTGTATTCTTAAAATTAAAACATATGATTGGTAAAGAACAATTCCAAAAAGAGTTACAAATCATCATTAAAAATGCATTACGAGAAGATATAGGCCATGGTGATCATAGTTCATTGGCCTGTATTCCAGCGGATACCAATGGCAGAGCCAAGTTATTGGTAAAAGAATGTGGGATTATAGCTGGAGTTGAATTTGCTAAAATGATTTTGAATCAAGTTGATTCCAATCTTATAATTGAGACTCTCATCAATGACGGAGAAAAAGTAGGTGTTGGTGATGTTATTTTCTATGTGTCTGGGAGTGCTCAATCTATACTCAAAGCTGAAAGATTTGTTTTGAATTCAATGCAACGCATGAGCGCAATCGCTACAAAAACAAAACAATTTACTGATCTTTTGGATGGGACAAAGACAAAAATTTTGGATACACGAAAAACAACACCAGGAATAAGGGCTATTGAAAAATGGGCCGTAAGAATTGGTGGAGGAGAAAATCACAGATTTGCACTATATGATATGATTATGCTAAAGGACAATCATATTGATTTTGCGGGAGGAATAGATAAAGCCATTGAAAAAACCAAGTCCTATTTAAAACAAAATAATTTAGAGTTAAAAATAATTGTTGAAGCAAGAAATTTAAGTGAAATTCATGCTATTTTGACCCATGATGGAATCCATAGAATATTGATCGATAATTTTAATTATAAGGATACCATTAAGGCAGTTTCTATAATTGGTAATCAATGTCAAAGTGAATCTTCAGGTGGTATAACATTGGAAACAGCTAGAGCTTATGCCGATTGTGGCGTTGACTATATTTCTTCAGGAGCTTTAACACATTCCGTTTATAATATGGATTTGAGCTTGAAAGCAATTGATTAAGCGAATAATGATAAAAACTAATTTAATCCATCTCATCTGTTTCAATTGGTAATTCCAACTTACTCCCCCACTCTGTCCAGGAACCATCATAAACTGAAATATTATTTATTCCAATAATTTCTGCACCCAAAGCTAATATACAAGCCGTAATTCCTGAGCCACAGGAAAAAAATATTGATTCGTCATCTTTAATCTTTTTTGAGAATTCCAATGATATTTTTTCCGAATCGATCATTTTATTATTCTGAATCAAATTTGAGTATGGCAAATTTTTAGAGGTTGGAATATGTCCACTTCTTAAGCCTTTTCTAGGTTCCTTAACAATTCCTTTAAATCTTTCATGCGATCTGGCATCTATAATCACCGCACTTTTATTGGAAATTGCTTCAAGAACTTCCTTATAATTCTTAAAGAAGTTGTCCTTTAATCTTGCTGTAAAATCACCTTTATTTCCTGAATACAATATTTTTTCTTCAACCTCAAAGCCTTCTTTTATCCATTCGGGAAGGCCACCATTAAGAACGGCCACATTATCATGTCCCATGGACTTAAACATCCACCAGGCCCTTGGACTTGAATAAATTCCAAACTCATCATATACAATTATTGCACTATCATTGTTAATGCCAAATTTCCTGGCAACCTTAGAAAATTCACCTGGAGATAACATGGTATTTGGAAATTCAGATGAATAATCGTTGAATATATTTTTCATATCAACGAAACGTGCGTTTTTAATCTGGAACTTTGATAGACCTACAAATTCATTACTCTCCAATGAAACCTTTGGAATGGAGGCGTCTAGAATTACAATATTTGAAGCTCCTATATTCGCTGACAACCAGTTCACGGATACCATTGCATTCTCAATTAAAACCTTTTCCATAATAGGCTTATTTAAATTTTCTATAAATTTAATTCTTTTCCTTCAACATAGGTACAAATCGAAAATCTCCAAACTCATGCTTTTCAAATTCTTTTTCTCCTTTTCTAACAATTAAGGTCATTACTTGAACATCTTCTCCAACCGGAATTACTAATTTTCCTCCAATTTTTAATTGACTAAGTAAGGCTTTTGGTACACTTGGTGCACCTGCAGTTACTATAATTCCATCAAAAGGAGCCGCATCCGGTAACCCCAAATAGCCATCGCCAAACTCTATTTTCTTTGGAACATAACCTACTTTAGGTAGAAATTTTTTCGTTTTTAAAAATAATTCCTTTTGTCTTTCAATACTATAAACTTCAGCCTTTAATTCAATCAAAACAGCAGTTTGATACCCTGATCCTGTTCCAATTTCTAAGATTCTATCATTTGGTTTTATTTCCAATAATTCTGTTTGAAAGGCAACAGTATAAGGTTGAGAAATTGTTTGATCAGCTCCAATTGGAAATGGTTTGTCCTGATATGCAAAATCAATAAAACCAGAATCCATAAATAAATGACGTGGAACTTTTGAAATAGCATTTAAGACATTTTTCTCTTTAATTCCTTTTGATTTTATAGTCTCAACCAAGTGATTTCTAAGACCTTTGTGTTTGTTTGTATCTAATAACATCATGCTTTCAAAAATAGGTAATTAATTTACGAATTAATGTAATAAAAATTTCATATTTCGTATTTTTGGAAAAAAATATAGTACATGTTAAAAGCTGGAGTTTTAGGTGCAGGACATCTGGGGAAGATTCATTTAAAATTACTAAAACAATCTGAAAAATACGATTTAGTTGGATTTTATGATCCGGTTAAAGAAAATGCATTGAAAGTTTCAGAGGAATTTGGATACCATTCTTTTGATTCTATTGATGATTTGATTGATGCTGTTGATGTTGTTGATATCGTTACTCCAACTTTGAATCATCATAAATGTGCCTTGAAGTCAATTCAAAAAGGTAAACATATTTTTATAGAAAAACCTATTACTAAAACTGTTCAAGAAGCTGAAGAAGTACGAGACTTGATTAAAAAGAATGGTGTTTGTGGTCAGGTTGGACATGTTGAAAGATTCAATCCTGCATTCACTGCCGTCAAAAATAAAATTGAAAGTCCTATGTTTATAGAATCGCATAGATTGGCTGAATTTAATCCAAGAGGAACTGATGTTCCCGTTGTTTTGGATTTAATGATACATGATATTGATATCATTTTAAGTGTTGTTAATTCTAAATTAAAGAAAGTACATGCCAGCGGAGTTTCAGTAATTAGTGAAACCCCTGATATTGCAAATGCAAGATTAGAATTTGAAAATGGTTGCGTTGCCAATTTAACAGCAAGTAGAATTTCAATGAAAAATATGCGTAAATCCAGATTTTTTCAAAAGGACGCATATATTTCTGTTGATTTTTTGGAAAAAAAATCTGAATTGGTAAGAATGAAAGATGTTCCAGAAAACCCTGATGAATTCGCTATGATATTGCAGAATGCAGAAGGTATAAAAAAGCAGATATATTTTGAAAATCCGGCTATAGAAAACAACAATGCCATATTAGATGAATTAAATTCCTTCGCGGATGCCATTAATAACAAAACCATACCAATAGTGTCTTTGCACCAAGGAACAGAAGCATTGAGAGTTGCACAACAAATTATTGATTGTTTTAAAAGTTAACAATATGAAACCCAAAGTTACTACTGAGCATCATAAAGGACATGCTCAATTATTTAAAAATCCTTTTTTAGAAAGTCTAACCAAATCCGATGTAAAATCAAACGCTATTGTTTATGGTTTGACGGTTTTAATATTGGTATACGTAGCCTTATTTGTAATTAACCTATCATTTACTACTTTTATAAGTCTATTTGCTTTTGCCCTATTCTTTTGGACCTTTGCAGAATATATTCTTCATAGATTTTTATTTCATTGGATGAGTGAAAATAAATACGCGCAAAGATTTCATTTTATTATGCATGGTAACCATCATTTATACCCAAAGGACACAGAAAGAATATTGATGCCTCCAGTTCCTGGATTATTGCTAGGATCTTTATTGTTTGGGATTTTCTATATTTTCTTTAGTATTATTGGCTTACCCGATTTTACATGGGCTTTTTTTCCAGGGTTTTTCTTGGGATACTTATTGTATTCTTTCTTTCATTATGCTACTCATGTAGTTAGACCCCCTAAGAGATTTAAAGATTTATGGAATCATCATCTATTACATCATTATAAATATCCAGATCAAGCATTTGGTGTTTCGAATAGAATTTGGGATCGAGTTTTTGGAACAATGCCTCCGAAAAAATAAATTATTATGATAGAAAATATTGCTGTTATAGGTGCAGGAACTATGGGAAACGGAATTGCCCATGTTTTTGCTCAAAATGGGTTTAAAGTAAACCTAATTGATGTTTCTGAAAGTAGTATAGAAAAAGGCCTGGTTACTATTGCAAAAAATTTAGAAAGAATGGTTGAGAAGGATAAGATAACAGCCATCGTAAAAACTAAGACCCTTTCTAATATTAAAACTTATACTTCCATAATTCAAGGTGTTGCCAATGCAGATTTAGTGATTGAGGCAGCTACAGAAAATATTGATTTAAAATTAAAAATATTTAGGGAGCTAGATCAATATACACCTGCTCATACCATTTTAGCCAGTAATACCTCATCAATTTCAATTACAAAAATAGCGTCTGTAACTTCACATCCCGATAAGGTGATTGGAATGCATTTTATGAATCCTGTACCCATCATGAAATTGGTAGAAATTATCCGTGGTTACTCTACTACAGATGGAGTCACTCAAACAATTATGGAATTGTCAAAAAGATTGGATAAA
>JAUXGV010000011.1 GCA_030621915.1 Flavobacteriaceae bacterium | reverse complement strand
TCATTATCTCTAAACCATTCACATAGGTCAATACATTTTCGTGAAGAATCCCACAATAGATTCATGTCTGTTGGAAAGTGTACATTGGCACCAACAGGAAATGAATCGGCTTTTACCTGGAGAGTTTCCTCTTTTTTTTTAAAAGGCTATGTCCGTAACGAACTACAATATCATTAACCTCATCGATGGTTTGCTCATCCAATAAAGCTAAATTATCTTTAATTGTTGTAAGACCATATTGCTTCTTGTTATTGTCTAAATTTGATTCTGATTCTATTCCCATCACTGTGCGCATAAGATTATCGTTGTTCGCAAAGTGGTGGATGCGGTCATAATTTGTATTCAGACCTTGGCGCATCACACCAAGAACCAAAATCTCCCATAAGCCCATTCCTTTACGACCTGATCGTATTAACTTTTCCTGATTAGGATTAATACGCTTTGATAACAATGTGAAAACTGCCATATTTAGTTCTTCATTGATATAAATTGCCTGTAACCCTTTTAATAATTTTGGAGCTTCATCTCTTGAATTTTTATGAAATTTTGCAGAGGAGATCGGAAGGGTGAAAAGATCTGGATTTCGTTCGAATTTTGTGCGCATAGGTCTTGAATGTTTGTCTAATTTACACTGTAACCCTATTCAATTCAATAAATAATGCCTGTTTTATTAACATATTCAAACACGATAATTGTTAATAACCCTAATGATTATATGTGATGTGGTATTTCCGACCAGAGACTAATTATTGCGCACCTCGAGATTTTATCGCACCTCCTTGCGCACCTTTTAAGAGATAAATATGATATATGATGGAATGCCTTCTGAAAGAAGTTTATATGGATTTCCCCATATAGAATAAGGGTATAATCGGGATAGTAAATTATAGGTAATGTAAGTTATGAAATACCCCCTAAAACAAAAAAACCCTCAGTAAACTGAAGATTTTCATTGGCTAACTATTTAAGCTACAAGGCTTAATGCTAACAACACAACTATTTTAATTGCGGTCTGGACGGGACTCGAACCCGCGACCCCCTGCGTGACAGGCAGGTATTCTAACCAGCTGAACTACCAGACCGTTGGATTATCAATTACTCTGGCGTGAGAGGCAGTCCCGAGGAATCGGGATAACCAGCTGAACTACCAGACCGTTTTGATATTAAGCCTTCATAAAATTCTCGATTTCTCTGTTGTTTAAGAAATCGCTCTCTTATAATGGCATCTGTTCTTGTTTTATATTCTTCAAAATAAACAATTTTCCAAGGCACTTTTCGACTTGTATACTTTGACAATCCTTCATTGTGAAAAACTAATCTTCTATTCAAGTCGTTGGTTTGACCTATATAAAAAGAATTATCAATTTCACTTTTTAATATATAAACAAAAAACATGTTTAAGAACTTATTTGTCTAGTAACAGGCAGTCCCGAGTACTCGGGATAACCAGCTGAACTACCAGACCGTTGCTTTAAGCGGTTGCAAATATAAGTGTGTTTTTAGTAATTGCAAAAGGATTTTAGATTTTTTTATAGAAATCGATTTCTATGGATTAAATATGTGGTTAGTACCTTATCATATCCTTCATTTATATCTACAGGCACGTATGCAATTTTATACTGCATACATTTTAATTTCAAGGCATTAAAATATTTTTTTACTTCTTTTTGATAGTTTATTTTTACACTGTCAGCAAATAAATTAATTTCATCTCCAGTTTCAATATCCACAAATTTTTTGGGTCTTTCATCAAATTCAAAATTTATTTCGAGTTTGGCATCATAGGTGTGGAATAATACAACCTCATGTTTGTTGTATTTCAAATGTCTTAAGGCTGAGAACAATTCTTCGTTAGGTGTACCTTCCTGAAACATATCGGTAAATAAAAAGATTAAAGATCTTCTATGAATTTTTTCAGCAATTTGATGCAATGCCTTATAGGTATTCGTCTGTTTATTTGATTTATTAATCAATAAATTTTCCAATTGATGCAATAACATCCTTCTGTGTTTTTCATTTCCTTTTGGCGGTGCAAAATATTCATTTTCATTACTATAAATACTCAATCCAAAAGCATCTCTTTGTCTTTTCAAAATCTCCAATAACACAGCTGATCCTATCGCAGCAAAACCAATTTTATTTATTTTTTCATTCGTAATCTTTTTGATTTCAGGATAATGCATGGAGCCTGAATTATCAATAATGATATGACACCGCAAATTGGTTTCTTCTTCATATCGTTTGGTAAAAAGTTTGTCTGTTTTAGCATACATTTTCCAATCTATATGTCTGGTACTTTCTCCTTTATTGTACAATCTGTGTTCCGCAAATTCGACAGAAAAACCATGAAAAGGACTTTTATGCATCCCTGTTATAAAACCCTCAACTACTTGTTTAGCTAGGAGCTCAATATTTTGAATATTGCTTATATTATTTATTTCAGAAAATTGCATCAGTCAAATGTAAGAAAATATATAATGATATTTTTAAGACAAAAAAGGGTTGATTCTATTGAATAGAATCAACCCTTTTTTATTAAATTTACTAATTGAAGACTTTTATAAAAGAGCATTCAATTTATCAGAATAAACCGTTTTAGGCGCAACACCAACTTGTTTGTCGGCTACTTCACCGCCTTTAAAAAGCAAAACGGTTGGAATATTTCTAACACCATATTTGGCTGCAAACTCCTGATGTGCATCTACATCAACCTTGGTTATAACCACTTTATCTCCAAAATCACTGCTTAATTCTTCAACTATGGGTGTCAACATTCTACATGGCCCACACCAAGCTGCCCAAAAATCTACTAATACAGGTTTGTCTGATTTTAATACTACTTCTTCAAAAGTAGCATCTGTAACTTCTACTGCCATAATTTATTATTTATTAAGAATTCGAATTCATTATTTTTTTCATTGCAAAACTAAGCAATAATTTCACCAAATTTTGTTTTGTGAATTTCTTTTTCTTATAGTTATATTTAAAACTTTTATATACTCAATCACTTACTAGAAAACTTTGGCAGCAATAGCCTTAATATTATCCGATTTACCCATTGAATAATAATGTACCAAAGGCACTCCTGCAGCAATCAATTCCCTAGATTGCTGAATGGCCCATTCAATTCCAACCTTTTTAATTTGCTTATTTGTTTTACACTTATCAACTTCCTTCACCAAATCATCTGGTAAATCAATTTTGAATATTTGGGGTAAAACATTTAAATGACGTTGTACCGCGATGGGTTTGATTCCTGGAATTATAGGCACATTAATTCCCATGGATTTTGCCTTATCTACAAATTCAAAAAACTTTTGATTGTCAAAAAACATTTGAGTCACTACATAATCAGCCCCTGCATCCACCTTTTGTTTTAATCGACGCAAATCAGTATCCATACTGGGGGCCTCCATATGTTTTTCTGGATATCCCGCTACTCCGATACAAAAATCAAACAAATGCTGAGATTCCACAAGATCATGTAAATATTTTCCATTGTTTAAATCATTCACTTGGCTTACCAAATCATTAGCATATTTGTTTCCTTCAGGGTGAGGTGTAAAAAAAGCCTCATCTTTTCTTGCATCGCCTCTTAAAGCCATAATATTTTTAATTCCTAAATAATGACAATCAACCAATACATATTCTGTTTCTTCTTTAGAAAACCCACCACATAAAACATGAGGCACTGGATCAATATCATATTTATGCATCAAAGAAGCACATATACCCACAGTACCAGGTCTCATTCTGGTTATTTTTTGTTCAAGAAGACCACTCTCTTTTTTTAAATAAATATGTTCTTCTCTCGATGTAGTTACATCAATAAAAGGCGGCTTAAACTCCATTAAGGGATCAATATTATCGTATAATTTTTGAATATTTTGCCCTTTAACAGGGGGAATTATTTCAAATGAAAACAAAGTTTTCCCTTTAGCCCTTTCTATATGTTCCGTAATTTTCATGCGTATTTTGCCTCCATTTAATTGATTGGTAAAAGTAAGCTTGTTTTTAGAATGGCAAAAATCTTTTATTAATTTTATTCCATCACGTCTACGGATCTTATTTAATAATAATCCCTTTTTTATTTAATTTTTTTATCATTCTTAAAGATCCTTCTTTCAGCATTCCTTTTTTTACAATAAAGTTTTTATCAAACATTTTATTCTTCTCAAAAAAAGTAACTTTAAATTCATTATTCAATTTTAAAACTTCTTCCTGAATCAATTCAATTTTCGCAACTGATTTTGCCGGTAAGTTTTCAATTTTATGCCTCATTTGAGAGGTGACATCATGACTGTCAAACCCTTTGGAAACTATCAAAACCATTTCTAAATCTGACTCTTTCTCATTCATCAAATAAGCATAATATTCATGCGTTTTAAATAGGGTATTGTATTCTTTTGTGATGGCTAAAAATAGGTTCTCAACCCGGGGTATTTCTATATCTTTTTTCATTATAATAATTTTTTTCTCTCAAACAATATTTGACTCTAGGTGTTATTAATTCAAATAGGTAAGAATCCTGCAAGGTTTGAAAACCTTGTAGGTATGTTATTCGAAAGTATATTTTTTACTGAGCATATCATTTTTATATTTATGAATATATCTAAAATTTTCAAGATTATCGAAAAAGCCAATAACCTCCTTTGAATTAATAATATTAGAATTATCATTGACAACTTCATTATATGATGAAAACTTATAATTTTCAAAATTGTCGATAAAATTATGTTTTACAGGGTTTGTATGAACATAAAGAATAAGGTTTTCTCAGTATTTATCAGATTGCAACCTTATTCTTTTAAAATGTTTTTCAAATAAGCTTCCTGTTCTAGATTGTTGTTTGTTAAATGCTTTCGATAGGCATTAAAAAAGTTTGAAAATTTTTGAGTAACAATTTTTCCATCATTATCAATTTTTATTACAAAGTGAAAATGATTTTTCAATAGACAGTATGCATAAATATTAATTTGAGAGCTTAAATGTTTAGAAAAAAGATTCATAAAATAGGTATAGTTATCATTATTTTCAAAAATATCACAACCGTTAATACCTCTATTATAAATATGATAATATGCGTCTTTTTCTAGAATATCCAATTTCATTGATAAATAATTTCATTTTTAAATTGAGAATCCTACATGGTTTTAAAAACCTTGCAGGATATTCATATTGAAATATATTACTTAAATATTTCACTCTCGGGATAGAAGGCCAACCAGGCGAAAGCAAAATGGTTGCTATGTGCCTCAATTTCTAGTTGTTTCCCTTTTAATATACCTTCATAGCAGAGCCCTGTGATATCCCATTTTGATCCGGTTTCTTCATCCAGAAACACTTTTTTATTCTTTATAAAACTCAGCTCCCTTGTTTCCAAAATTCTATTAAATGCCACAATAGTTCCTATATCTTTTGAATCCTTAATTATTTCTTTGTCCAAAACAGAAACAGTACCTGATTGATAAAATAAAACAATTTTTTTAGATTTAAAACTGTCATTAACAACTCCCTTTTTCTTAATTAAATTAACCGGATAGATTTTGTATTCACCATTTTCTTCAATATCTACAATACGTTCCATTGGAGATAAACGCTTATCAATTTTATTGGGATCAAAAAACCGTTCATAAGGATTAGAGTTTATATTGTCATAATCTTTATACGGGTTAGTGCCATAGTATTTTTCAGAATTAGAAAACCCTGTTTGCTTTGATAAAATCTGCCCATCGGGATATCGATTAAAAAATTCTTCTACAGAAATTATTAAGGAAGGTATAATCTCCAATTGTATTTTATTCAATTCTCCAACAATTGCTGATCCCGTAAGTTGTTGCCACAACGTTTCAGTATTTCTATCAAGCATCACCATATCACTATTTCTGAGCATCCCTGAAGGTTCAAATTCCATTAATTGCTCTTGACCATTAAATACCAATTTTCTATGATAAACTATTCCAGAATTACAAAGGGGACAGTAAGTGACTAATAAAGGTACTTCATTTAAAATATCATTTGAAATTTCATGGCTGGTTAAAATATTCAATGAGTAGGCCTTGGCCTTCCCATCAATTTCAATAGATATAACAGGTTCTTTTTTGTAAAACATTTCTAAACCTTTTTCCTTTCCAACAAAAGTTGGATCATCTAAAGTTTTAAATGACCCTTTTGGTAATACAATTTGAATTTCAGAAAGCTCCACAGAATGCCTGCTTAAATCTGTATTCCATTCAAATGGAATGCTTTTTGGATTTTGGATTTGGCCAGATACTAATGCTATTTGGCAAACAAAAAATAAATGTAAAATATTTGTACGTAACATTAGAATGAGAATAATAATTGATGTTAGGACGTTTTTATAAAGATTCCCTTTCTTTTATTAGAATAGAAAATAATTAGCCCTTTCTCTTTTTAGCTTGATAATAAAAAAAATAAGCTATGGCAACCAATATAATAAAGGGCAAATAAGTACCAATAACTACCCCAATTTCATAACCGCCGTCAGGAGCGTTATTTATTTTTTCTTCAATATCAACCTGTAGTATTAAAAATAAAGCAATTATGCTAGACATCATTGTATAATTTTATTTTTTAAATTTATTGAGCGCATTTTTAGTGAACTCTGATAATACCAAATTACCACTTATTTCCGCTCTTTCAATTAAAAGTTGATCCCAATGTTCTGTATTTTCCCATAATACTTTTTTCATTTCTTCCATAGCCTTTAAGCTATAACCCGCCAATTTTGTGGTTAATATTCCTAAGAATTGATCCATGTCTCTAGAATTTTCAAATACTTTTGCAAACAAGCCTCTTCTTTTTGCCCAATATGCTGTTTTCCATTCAGTTGCATTAATCGTTAATTCACTTAATGCAGAAACACCCATTTTTCTTTCAATAGCTGGTGCAATTACAAAGGGCCCAATACCAATGCTTAATTCTGATAGTTTAATATCTGAAGACTCCGTTGCATAACAATAATCTGTGGCCGCAATAATTCCTACACCACCCCCTACAGCTTTTCCTTGTACTCTACCAATAATTAACTTTGGGCATTTGCGCATGGCATTGATCAAATTGGCAAAACCTGAGAAAAAAGCCTTTCCTCCTTCTAAATTTTTTATTTGTTTGAGTTCATTAAAAGAAGCACCCGCACAAAATGTTTTCACACCTTCACTTTGTAATAATATCACTTTTACATCTTCATTATTTCCCAATCGTTCAATTGATTCGATCAAACGACTCAACAAGTCACTTGGTAAAGAATTACTCGCAGGATGAAAAAATGTAAGTGTGGCTACTTTATTTGAGATGTTTGTCGATATAGTGCCGTTGTTCATGAATCCTATTTTCGGTTAATTGTTTAAGATCCCTCCAGATATCTATCGGGATTCACGGGAATGGTATTCTACTTTTATAGATTGAAGTTTTTTTCTACGATACTCCATTGGCTGTTACATTTCTATCTATTTTGCGCATCAAACCCTGCAATACTTTCCCAGGTCCGATTTCAGTAAATTCTGTACCTCCATCTGTAATCATTTGTTGAATGGTTTGTGTCCATTTTACAGGTGCTGTCAATTGAGCAATCAGATTCTTTTTGATATCAGAAGCATTATCCACAGCCTTTGCCACTACATTCTGATAAATAGGGCAATTAGGTTCGTTAAAAGTAGTGTTTTCAATAGCTGCGGCTAGCTCTTCTCGAGCAGGCTCCATTAATGGGGAGTGAAAAGCACCCCCAACTGGTAAAACCAACGCCCTTCTTGCGCCTTTTTCAGTAAGGGTCTTACAAGCATCATTAATAGCTTCAATATCTCCTGAAATCACCAATTGTCCTGGGCAATTATAATTAGCTGCTACAACAACACCTACTGTTTGCTGGCATACCTGTTCTACAATTTCGTTTTCAAGCCCTAAAACAGCGGCCATGGTTGAAGGCTTTATATCACAAGCCTTTTGCATAGCCAATGCACGTTGAGAAACCAATTTAAGAGCGGATTCAAAATCTAGCACCTCATTGGCTACCAATGCCGAAAATTCACCCAGTGAGTGCCCTGCAACCATTTCAGGTTTAAAATCTTCACCCAAAGTTTTCGCCAAAATCACCGAATGTAAAAATATGGCAGGTTGTGTAACTTTGGTTTGTTTCAAATCTTCGGCGGAGCCTTCAAACATGATATCAGTTATTGAAAATCCTAAAATAGAATTGGCCTTGTTAAAATATTCTTGAGCTAAATGAGATTTTTCATAAAGATCTAATCCCATCCCGGTAAACTGTGCTCCTTGACCTGGAAAAATATATGCTTTCATTTATTGCTGATTAATGATTGGTTGAAGATGCAAACATACAAATTTTTAAAACCAAAGTAAATTAGTACTTTCGTGATATGACAGCTCAAAAGAATTCTTCAGCACAATTAATTTATTTGATCTTAGCGGCTTTATTTATCGCTTCTCTTGTAACATCAAATCTAATATTTCAGAAATTTTTCTACTGGTATCCCTTTGATATGTCAATTTTTAATGTCAAGCTATTTGAAATATCTGTTGGATTATTACCCTATCCCATCACTTTTTTAATTACGGATATATTGTCTGAAATCTATGGGAAAAAGAAAGCCAACCAGGTTGTTATTGCTGGAATATTTGCTTCATTTTTTTCATTATTGATCATCTATGTTTCTAAACACGTTCCTGCGACAACTTGGTCTCAGGTAAATGATGAGACTTTTTTGAATGTTTTCGGTGCGGCACCCTTAGCGGTATTTGCTTCAATGATAGCCTATTTATTTGCCCAATTTATTGATATCAGAGTCTATCATTTTTGGAAAAAAACCACAAAGGGAAAACATCTATGGTTGCGAAACAATTTCTCTACATTTACTTCTCAATTTGTAGATACTTTAACCGTTTTGGTTTTGTTATGTTCATTTAACATTATTGCCTGGGATAAATTTTGGGGATTGCTAATAGGTGGCGTGCTCTTTAAAATGATGATAGCGGCTTTGGATACACCTGTTCTCTATTTTATTGTGTTTTTGTTCAGAAGGAAATTTGGATTAAAAGCTGGTGAGGAGATTGAAATGAAAATGTGATTATTAAATTTTCAATTCACAAACATATCCTTCCCAATTACGAACATTAAATACAATATTATCTTCAAAAATGAGATATTGACCTTTGATACCTTTGAGTTTTCCGGAATAGTTTGGCGATTTATCAAGATTTAAACTTTTTATTTTTTGCGGATATTCTTCAATTGGAAATTGAATTGAAGTTTCATTGTTGTTTTCCAAATAATACTGTTTCGCTTCTTCAGGAATATATTTAGCTAATTTTTCTCTTTCTTCTTTTAGATCTACTTCTGCAATTGAATTGGTCAACATTTTTCTCCAATTGGTTTTATCAGAAACATGCTCCTTTAAGGCAACTTCCGTTATACCTGCCAAATATCTATTCGGCACTTCAACAATTTCAATAGCCTCATGTGCTCCCTGATCTATCCAACGGGTAGGTATCTGTGCCTTACGAGTAACGCCAACTTTAACATTGCTTGAGTTGGCCAAATAAACAATATGTGGCTGTAACTGTACAGCTTTTTCATATTCCAAATCACGGTCTTCTTTGTTAAGGTGCGCAGTACTTAACTCAGGCCTCATGATCCAATCACCTGCCTGAGGCTGATTATAAAAACAGTCATAACAAAATCCTTGACGAAATATTTTTTTATTTTTTCCGCAACTCAAACATTGATATTCTTTAAAAGATATCTCTATTGTTTTGTCCAGTAACTGATTCATATTCAAAAAATCATCTCCCATATCCAAATAATATTGAACTGGTGATATGTTTTCTGTCATCATTTTTTTTAATACTCCTGAATAATACATAGATGGTTATTTTTAATTATCTCTTGCCAAATAAGTTTAGAATAAGTGTATTTTATCTTCTGTAACTTAGTATTCTTTCTTTTTTACTTTTCACTTATAACCCGAATTGTTTTTTTAACTTTTTCAGCAATTCTCCTGGCTTCATCAATATCTTCATTCACAATAGTTACATGACCCATTTTACGAAAGGGTCGTGTTTCTTTTTTTCCATAAATATGTGGCGTGACTCCATCAATTTGTAGAATTTCTTCCATATTTTTATATCGCACTTTTCCAGCATAACCTTCTTCTCCAACCAAATTCACCATAATACCTGCTACCTTACTTGCTGGATTCCCTAATGGCAAATCCAAAATAGCTCGTAAATGCTGTTCAAACTGACTTGTATAGGAAGCTTCTATACTATAATGCCCACTATTATGTGTTCTAGGTGCTACTTCATTCACTAAAATTTTATCGTCTTTTGTTTGAAACATTTCCACCGCTAAGAGCCCAATAAAATTAAAGGAATCAACAACACTAAGAGCTATATCCTGAGCTTTTTGAGCAACTATTTCATCAATTCTAGCCGGACAAATTACATATTCCACCTGATTGGCTGTAGGATGAAATTCCATTTCAACGACTGGATATGTTTTCGTTTCTCCATTAAAATTTCTTGCCACTATTACCGCCAACTCATTTTTAAAGGGAATCAAATCTTCTATGATACATTCTACATCGGGTAAAGAATTCAAATCATCTGGCGATTTAATAACCTTTACACCAGTACCGTCATATCCAAACTGTGCAGTTTTCCATACAAATGGGTAATCCGTAATATTCTTTACATCAATTAAAGTATTAAAACGCGCATAATCTGATGTTGGAATATTGTTTCTCTTAAAAAAATCCTTCTGTTTACCCTTGTGTTGAATTGTTTCCAGTACTTCCGGTTTTGGATATACAATTAGCCCTTCTTTTTCCAATTGTAAAAGAGCTTCTACATTAACATGTTCTATCTCTATGGTAAGCAAATCTACTTTTTTACCAAAATCATAAACTGTTTGATAATCCATCAAATTTCCATGATGAAATTCGTTACATATTTCGGCACATGGCGCATCCAACGATCCATCAAGAATAACTGAATAAATATCAAATTTTTCTGTTTCAGTCAATAACATTTTACCTAATTGGCCACCTCCTAAAATACCAAGTCTAAAACTGGAAGAATAATAATTTTTCACGTTTTAATAATTAGTGATTTGTAATGTGTTATTACTTACCAATTCAGCTCGATATTGTCTTGCCGGGTAACTAACACCATCTGTTAATGGAGCTCCATTAAGGATACCAAATTCACTATCATCACATGAACAAAACATGATGATACTATTTTTAACATCCATCCTTGAGCATGATTTTGGGGTCAAATGTGGCGCACTTCTTTCAAAAGCAATATAAGTATTGATCCCCGAATGATACACAATGATTCCACTAATTCCTCCTTGAGAATAAGCCCATCCTCCCGGAACTTGCAGATCTATAAACTCAGGGTTGTTCAAAAAAATAGTTTCGTTTACAGGAATATTTGGCAATATTGTATTGTCATCAATATTATCGGAATTACAAGAATAAATCAACATCATAAAAACCGATAAAAACAAATATTTTTTCATTAAAAAATTTTTTGCAAGTTACAATTTATTTGATTTGAAATATTACAAATGTATCTTCCTTATCAGAAACATTAATATTGACAAATTAATTTTTAATTGTTAAAATTTGTACCTTTGTATTTCAATCTCAGTCCAGAAATAATTGGAATTGGGATTTTTTGTATTTTAGATAACCGAATAAAATGTAAAATTATGAGTGCAGTGGAATACTATACCGAAGAAGGCTTAAAAAAATTAAAAGAAGAATTGTTTCAATTAGAACATGTTGATCGACCAAGAGTTACTAAGGATATTGCAGATGCAAGAGACAAGGGAGATTTGAGTGAAAATGCTGAATACCATGCCGCTAAAGAAGAGCAATCGTTATTGGAATTTAAAATTGCCCAATTAAAAAATACAGTTTCTAAAGCGAGATTAATTGATGAATCTCAACTAGATGCATCAAAAGTTTTGGCTTTATCGATTGTTAAAATAAAGAATCTAGACAATGGAATGGAATTTGAATATACCTTAGTGGCTGATGCTGCTTCTGATTTATCTCAAGGAAAATTATCTGTAAATTCTCCAATTGGTAAAGGGTTACTAGGACTAAAATTAGGCGATATAGCAGAAATTAAAGCTCCTAATGGGATTATGAAATTTGAAATTATAAACATCTCTCGATAGAATATAATCATGAGTTCTATTTTTACAAAAATCATTAAAGGAGAAATTCCCAGTTATAAAATACATGAAAATGATGATTTTTATGCCTTTTTAGATATCAATCCAAATGCTAAGGGACACACTTTGGTAATTCCTAAAAAAGAAGAAAATAAACTCTTTGATTTGGATGAGAATTCTTATTTAAGTCTCATGAAGTATGCTTACAAAATTGCAAAAGCCATTGAAAAGGCAGTATCCTGTGAACGAATAGGAATGACAGTTATTGGTTTAGAAGTGCCACACGTACATGTACATTTAATTCCATTACATTCTATGGCAGATGCCACATTTTCAAAAAAAGAAAAGTTAGATTCAGATGAATTTGAAAAAATAGCAAGGGAAATTTCTCAATATTTATGATGGGCTCAATGTCTTTAACTCAATAGCAAAACAGGTTCCTTTACCTATTTCTGATTTTTTTACATATATTTTACCCTTATGATAATCATTGATAATTCTTTTGGTCAATGATAATCCAAGTCCCCAACCTCTTCTTTTGGTGGTAAAACCAGGTTCAAATATTTTTTTATAAAGTCGTTTTGAAATACCCTTACCATCATCAATTACTAAAATAATTACTTTTGAATTTTCTTGCTTCACACTAATAGAGAGTTCTCCTCTACCTTGCATAGCATCAATGGCATTTTTCACTAAATTCTCTATTACCCAACTGAATAGTTGAATATTTAAATCAACCATAATAGGTAAATCATTATCAGTAATAAAATGAAAATCAATCTGTTTAAAACTTCTGGATTGAATATAATCAAAAGCAGTTTTAGTTTCATTTACTATATTATGCTCTGTTAATTTAGGCACTGAACCAATTTTGGAAAATCGATCAGCAATGGTATTTAAACGAGAAACATCTTTCTCAATTTCCGAAACAGTTTCTTCACTAGCATTTTCCAAACGCAACAATTCAACCCATCCTAGTAACGAAGAAAGAGGTGTGCCAATTTGATGCGCTGTTTCTTTTGCCATACCCGCCCAGAGTTTATTTTGCTCTGCAATTTTATTTGACTTAAAGGCCATGTAAATAATAGTTCCAAATAAAAACAAAATCAGTAATAACCCAATTGGATAATATTTTAATCTGTTTAGCAAATCAGAATCCCGATAATAAATTCTTTCGGTAATATTAAATTGTCCTGATCGATAATTAATAATAAGAGGTTTATTATCCTGCTTCATTTTATTGAGTTGCCTACTCAAATAAACTCTATCATTTGAATTTAGTGAAGTAAATTTTTTGGCGTTTTCAACACCCAAATTTGCCCAAAATTTAACGTCCTCATTTTCATGAGTGATGATCATCGGGATATTACTATTACTCTGAATTATTTTTTCTTCAAGAGATATATCTATATCTAAATCAGCATTGTTAAAATTTTGATACGCCTTGGCAAGAACTTCCATTTTTAATCTTTCTTCATATTTAAATTTCCTGAAGAATTGATTGGTGTTCCATAATATGGAAGCGACTATTAAGAATGACGCTAAAATCAGCCCCCATTTAAGGAGAGTTTTACTGGTAGGGAAGTTGTTCATTAAAGACAAATATATAAATATTCTTGACTTATAACTTAAAAGTATTAACCTTATTATCTATAAAATAAATATTAGTTACTTTTGTTAAAAACTAGAAGCAATTGTTAACAATTAATCCTAAAAATATAGATATTTCAACACTTCATGGCTATTTATTGGCCAGTGTAGCTCCTCGTCCGATTGCATTAGCAAGTACTGTTGATGAACATGGTAATCCCAATTTATCACCTTTTAGTTTTTTTAATGTTTTTAGTGCAAATCCACCCATTTTAATTTTCTCTCCGGCTAGAAGAGTTAGAGATAATACTACTAAACACACTCTGGAAAATGCACTAAAAACTAAAGAAGTTGTTATTAATGTGGTAAATTTTGAAATGGTTCAACAAACTTCTTTGGCAAGCACTGAATACGACAAAAATGTGAATGAATTTGATAAAGCTGGGTTTAAGATGATCAAATCTGAACAAGTTAAACCATATCGTGTATATGAATCACCTGTACAATATGAATGCAGCGTAAATGATATTATTGAATTAGGCCAGAAACCAGGTGCTGGAAATTTAATTATTTGTGAAGTTCTTAGAATGCATATTAACAAGAATATTTTGGACGAAAACAACGTCATTGATCAGTACAAATTGGATTTAGTGGCAAGAGCTGGTGGGAGTTTTTATAGTAGGTCAAGAAGTACATTTTTTGAAATCCCAAAGCCTTTGCACAAAAAAGGAGTTGGAGTAGACACAATTCCAGAAGATGTTTTATCTAGTGAAATTTTAACAGGAAACAATTTCGGTATGCTTGGAAATGTGGAAGCAATACCCAGTCAAGATGATGTTAATAAGTTTATTAAAGACAAACCTAAATATTTAGGGCTCGAAATAAATGAAAAGCATAAATTTGCACAAGAATTTTTAAAAAACAATGATGTTTTAAGTGCCTGGAAGGTACTTTTAAGTTAAATATTAATCAACAGAATCAAAGATCGAAATGGAAGTAATTGGAAAAATTAAAAAAATAGACGAGACTAAAACTTTTGGCAGCAATGGATTTAGAAAACGTGAAATGGTTATAACAACCAATGAACAGTATCCTCAAATGATATTAATTGAATTTGTTCAAGACAAATGTGATATTTTAAATAGTTATAATGTTGATGACGAAGTAAAGGTTAGTATTAATTTACGTGGCAGGGAATGGATCAACCCAAAAGGTGAAGCTGTATATTTTAATTCAGTTCAAGGTTGGAGAATTGAAAAATCTCAGGATGATCCAGCTGTAAGTGCTCCTCCGGTTCCTTCAATGGAAACTTTTGAGCCATCAGGCGGAAATGATAATGAGCCAGACGATTTACCTTTTTAAAACCTAGTGTCAAATCAAGTGCTAAATGATATACTTTGTCTCTGTTTATACTTGACTTGACATTAAAACCCTTTCAATTGAAAGGGTTTTGTTTTTTAACACACATCTAAAAAAATGTACTTGCTTTCTGATGAATTAGTTTTCCCTCCGGTTGAATTGGCAGATAATAACGGGCTGTTGGCAATTGGTGGTGATTTGCTTCCTGAAAGATTAATTCTGGCCTATAAAAGTGGCATTTTTCCGTGGTACAACCAAGGTGAACCTATCATTTGGTATAGCCCGAATCCTAGAATGGTTCTGTTTCCAAAGAATATCATAATTTCTAAAAGCATGAGGAAAACTATTCGAATGGGAAAATTCACAATGACTTTTAATCAAAATTTTTCAGAAGTCATTGACCAATGTAAAAACATTAATAGGAAGGATCAAAATGGCACGTGGATTACACAAGAGATGAAAGTAGCCTATCAAAAATTACATGAGCTTGGTTTTGCAAAATCTGTTGAAGTTTGGGAATCTGACAAGCTGGTTGGTGGTCTTTATGGAATTGATCTAGGCAATATTTTTTGCGGCGAAAGCATGTTTAGTAAGGTAAATAATGCCTCTAAAATTGCATTTATTTTTCTAACCAAGAAACTGGAAAAAGAAAATTATTTATTGATAGATTGCCAAGTTTACAATGATCACTTAGCTAGTTTAGGTGCAGAGGAAATAGCTCGAAATGAATTCGTGAAAATGCTTTAATGCCATTTCTTATTTAAAAGTATTCAATTAAAAATACAATATTCTTTGAATAAGGGAAAAAGAAAAATCAAGCATAGTTTTGGCTACGGTTTAATTTTATTTTGAAGCTTCCGCGAAAAAGCATCATTTTTAACGGGTCGTTTTAAATAAGAAATGGTATAAGTTGTATGTTCGCTTTCTCTATCTTTGTTTTTTGAAAATTGAATGATTATGGATGTTAAAAATGCTCAAGTCGAAGTTGATGATTGGATAAAAAACCATGGGGTAAGATATTTTAATGAACTAACCAATATGGCTCAGTTAACTGAAGAAGTTGGTGAAGTTGCCCGAATCATAGCCCGTAGATATGGCGAGCAAAGTGAAAAGGAAAGTGATAAAAATAAAGATTTAGGCGAAGAACTTGCTGATGTATTATTTGTTGTTCTTTGTCTTGCAAATCAAACTGGTATTAATTTACAAGATGCCTTTGATGAAAAACTTAAAATTAAAACCAAAAGAGATCACGATCGGCATCAACAAAACAAAAAACTGAAGTAACATGAGAAGAAGATTTGAAAAATTATCGTTACCAAAAATGATCATAGTTTCGACTATATTATTTTTGTTTATTGTTGTTGTCATTGACTTTTTAATTGCTATATCAAAATTTTCTTTAGACGATGTTTTATCAAATATGTTCACGTTAAAATATGTGCTGCGTAAACTTGTTGTTGCAGTTGTATATGGATTAATTATCGGTTTTATTTATTATAGAAAACAAAAAAAAGCATCTAAATCTTGAACAAATTAATACAATATATTTCCAGACCTGTACGTGGAAGGGTTTCCGTATCAGGATCTAAAAGTGAATCAAACAGATTGCTTATTTTGCAAAAGTTATTCCCGAATATTGCACTAAAAAACGTTTCAGATTCAGACGATACTAAACATTTGCAAGAAGCATTAAGCACCAATAATAAAACTGTAGATATTGGTCATGCTGGTACCGCAATGCGGTTTTTAATCGCTTATTTTTCATCAATTGACAATAGAGAAGTAATTTTAACGGGTTCAGAAAGAATGCAAAATCGGCCTGTAAAAATATTGGTGGAAGCCCTGCAATCTATGGGAGCAAGTATTGAATATATTAATAAAAAAGGTTACCCTCCTATATTAATAAAAGGAAAAAAAATAGATAGAAGCAAAGTACAAATAGAAGGAAACGTTAGTAGTCAGTATATTTCAGCCCTACTAATTGTCGCGTCATCATTGAAAAATGGATTAGAAATTGAACTACTAGGTAAAATTACCTCCATTCCATATATCAAAATGACATTGGCATTATTGAATGAGTTAGAAATTGAAACTTCTTGGAATGAAAATATAATAACAGTATCTCCAAAATCAACAGTGGATCATAAAATTGTTACTGTCGAATCTGATTGGAGCTCTGCATCTTATTTTTACAGCTTAATTGCCCTGAGTGAGAATGGAAATGTTAGTCTTTCATCCTATAAGAAAAACAGTTTGCAGGGCGATAGTTCACTTATTGAAATTTATAAACATTTTGGTGTTCAAACTAAATTTGATGATGACCTAATTACTTTAACAAAAAATAAAGATATAAAATTGAAACCCTTGACTTTGGATTTGGTGAATTCACCGGATTTGGCACAAACAATAGTTGTTACTTGTTTTGGGCTGGGTATTGCATGTGATTTGACAGGTTTACACACCTTAAAAATTAAAGAGACTGATCGTTTGATTGCCCTCAAAAATGAATTGGGAAAATTAGGTGCAGATATTGAAGTAACAAATGATAGTTTACATTTAAAAAGTTCTCAAAAAATAAACAGTAATGTTGCCATTGAAACTTATAATGATCATAGAATGGCAATGGCTTTTGCCCCCTTGTCATTAAAAGTACCATTAATAATAAATGATGCTGAGGTGGTAACCAAGTCCTATACAAGTTTTTGGAATCATTTCGAATCGGTTATGGAATAAAGATTTTTATTTTTTCTTGCCCAACAAATAAAGGTTTACTGCTGGACCTGATTTAATTTTACCAATTTCCCATTCAAAATTATCTTTGTTATTGACCTGATCCACAATATTTTTCATTTCATTTACAGAATAAGTTCTTAAACAGGAAACCACGCCATCCCACAAAACAATTATCGGAACAATTGGAATAAGGTATGTAAATAAAATTCTACCAAACTTAAAAGGTCTTATAAATGGAGTTGTCAATAAAACACTAATTGGTGAAGTAATCATTGCAAATAAGCTGGCGAAACTTCTTTCCTGAGCCTCAAATATTGCAATCGTACTATTAGAATCTACGGCGTTCTGCAAAATTTTGATTGCATCATCGGGCTTAAAATGATGTAATGACAAGAATTGTGTTCTCAAACCTTTTAAATTGTCAGGCACATTCCTAGCATCAATAGGTTTTTTAACATATTCTACATTTTTCATTTGTTTCTTAGTATACTCAAAGGCGTCAATATTTGGATAATAATCAGTTAATAAAATTTTCAAGTCAGGATTATCCTTTAGAAGTTCTCCATTTAACCAAGTTAATCCTCCCCCACTTCCTGAAGCTAAATCTATAATTTGATTCGTTCCACTATTATCAATAGCCTTTTGAAGTATAGGAATTATTGGTTTGTAAATTTTTATTTGATTTGCCAAAAATTTTAGATAGTCAGTTAGGTAATTTCTTAAAAATGATGGAAACCATTTGAGGTCTTCAAATTCAAAGAATTGTATTCTGGCCATAAAAATATTTAATAGTTATATGAATAGGTAAAAATAATAATTCCATTTAATTCTATGTAATTGCTACTTGAATATTTTCAGACATTTTGATAATTTAAATCGAAATTTAACCTATTATATTTAAAAATGTAAGTCTTTTTCAATACTAAATATAAAAAGCAAAAATTGATCAAAAACATCGAAAACTAAAGTTTTTTTGATAAAAAAGGCTAAAAAATGTGATTTTTTGACCAAAACTGATAATAAATTTCTACTTTTGAACACTGTTTTAAATAAAAACAAAGTATATAATTGTATTAATTGATACAGTAAAAATTAATTATGACTAAAATTACTGCTGCAATAACCGCGGTTGGCAAATACGTTCCTGATTATATTCTGACTAATAAAGAGTTGGAGTCAATGGTTGAAACTAACGACGAATGGATAACAACTCGTACAGGAATAAAAGAAAGGAGAATTCTTAAGGGAGAAAACAAGGGAACCTCCTATATGGCAATCAAATCTGCGGAAGAATTAATCTCAAAAAAAAATATCGATCCGAAGGAAATTGATCTTGTAATTGTTGCTACTGCTACACCTGATATGCAAGCAGCATCAACTGCTTCATATACGGCAACCAAAATTGGAGCTACCAATGCTTTTTCTTTCGATTTGGAAGCTGCTTGCTCCAGTTTTTTATATGGAATGTCAGTTGCTTCAAGTTATATTGAATCTGGTAGATATAAAAAAGTGTTATTGATAGGTGCGGATAAAAATTCTTCCATGATAGATTATACTGATAGGACAATTTGTATCATTTTTGGTGATGCAGCGGGAGCTGTTTTATTCGAGCCTAATGAAGAAGGCTTAGGTTTTCAAGATGAATATTTGAAAAGTGATGGCTCTGGCCGAGAGTTTTTAAAAGTTGCTTCAGGTGGATCGGTTCTTCCTAACACTAAGGAAACAATTGAAAAAAAATTAAATTATATCAGACAGGATGGGAAAACAGTTTTTAAAAATGCTGTTTTTAATATGGCGGATGTAAGTGAAAAAGTAATGGAACGAAATAATTTGACCAATGATGATATTTCATGGTTAGCTCCTCATCAGGCAAATAAAAGAATAATTGAAGCAACGGGTAATCGAATGAGGTTGGATGCTTCCAAAGTAATGATGAACATTCAAAAATACGGAAACACTACTTCGGCAACTTTACCTTTATTGCTGGCCGATTATGAATCACAATTGAAAAAAGGAGATAAAATTATTTTTGCAGCTTTTGGGGGTGGTTTTTCCTGGGGAGCCATTTATTTAAAGTGGGCATATAGTAGCAAATAAAAAATAGTCAAAATAAATAATTATGGAATTAAAAGAAATTCAAAATCTGATCAAGTTTGTTGCAAAATCAGGTGCCAGTGAAGTTAAATTGGAAATGAAGGATGTTAAAATTACCATCAAAACTGGTTCTGCTAAAACGGAAACAACAATTATACAACAGCCTACTGTCGCTCAAATTCCTTTAAATACCCAAAATATAGTTACGCCAATTCAGGTACAAGAAGAGTCCCCTGTTACAACAGCTGAAACTAAAGAAGAAGATACGAAACATATCACCATTAAATCACCAATTATTGGTACATTTTATAGAAAATCTTCACCTGACAAGCCTGAATTTGTAAAAGTAGGCGATGAAATTTCAGCAGGTGACACGGTTTGTGTTATTGAGGCAATGAAATTATTCAATGAGGTTGAATCTGAAATTTCCGGTAAAATAATCAAAATCTTGGTAGATGATTCATCTCCCGTAGAATTTGACCAGCCATTATTCTTAGTTGATCCCTCATAGGAGATAACAATTTTTATCAAAGGGAAGAAATTTGTTTACTTATTAATTCAATAGGCTGTTATCTAATTTTTAATATTATGTTTAGAAAAATATTAATTGCAAATAGAGGCGAAATAGCGCTTCGTGTTATAAGAACTTGTAGAGAGATGGGAATTAAGTCGGTTGCAGTATACTCAACCGCTGATGAAGAAAGTTTACATGTTCGGTTTGCCGATGAAGCGGTATGCATTGGACCTCCAGCGAGTAGTGAATCTTATCTTAAGATTTCAAACATTATTGCAGCTGCAGAAATTACCAATGCAGATGCCATACATCCTGGATATGGATTTTTATCAGAAAATGCGCGATTTTCAAAAATTTGTGATGAACATGGAATAAAATTTATTGGTGCCACCCCAGAAATGATTAATTTGATGGGGGATAAAGCTTCCGCAATTGAAACCATGAAAAAAGCCAAAGTACCTACTATCCCTGGTTCAAATGGAATTATTCCCTCACTCCGGCAAGCAGAAAAAATTGCTAATAAAATTGGTTATCCCGTCATGCTTAAGGCTACCGCAGGAGGTGGTGGTAAGGGAATGAGGGCCGTATGGAGTTCAGATGGTATTCAAAAAGCATGGGATTCAGCTCGTCAGGAAGCCAAAGCTTCTTTTGGAAATGACGCCATGTATATGGAAAAATTAATTGAAGAACCACGACATATTGAAATTCAAATTATTGGCGACTCAAGAGGTAAAGCCTGCCATCTATCTGAAAGAGATTGTTCAATTCAACGAAGACATCAAAAACTAACCGAAGAAACTCCTTCACCATTTGTAACCAAATCTTTGCGGGAAAAAATGGGTAAAGCCGCGGTAAAAGCTTCGGAATTTATTAAATATGAAGGTGCAGGAACCGTAGAATTTTTGGTTGATAAAAATAGAAAATTCTATTTTATGGAAATGAATACTCGTATTCAGGTTGAACATCCTATTACTGAACAAGTAATTGCAAATTTTGACCTCATTAGAGAACAAATAA
Source organism: Flavobacteriaceae bacterium (assembly GCA_030621915.1). GTDB lineage: Bacteria > Bacteroidota > Bacteroidia > Flavobacteriales > Flavobacteriaceae > Lutimonas. Next base: position 8,679 of record JAUXGV010000011.1, on the reverse strand, counting down.
AAGTTGCCGCTGGAATTCCAATTATAGGAATTAATTACTTTCCTAATATGCATTCGATTGAATGTAGAATTAATGCAGAAGACCCATTGAATGACTTTAGACCCTCACCAGGATTGATTACAACATTTCATGCACCCGGTGGGCATGGTGTGAGATTGGATACACATGTATACGCAGGTTACACCATTCCTCCAAATTACGATTCAATGATCGCAAAATTGATTATAACAGCTCAAACAAGAGAAGAGGCGATAAGTAAAATGAGGCGTTCCTTGGATGAATTTGTTATTGAAGGCGTAAAAACCACCATTCCTTTCCACAGACAATTAATGGATGATCCGGATTATATTTCTGGAAATTTCACCACTAAATTTATGGAAGATTTTAAAATGCAATCTTAGTAGGCAATAATAAATTTAAAAACGCAAACAATTAGGGTATGAATATTTCATATCCTAATTTTTTTTACATTTACTTATTAATAATGAAAAATGAAAAAATCAGACTTTAGTATTGATGGTATTGATAAGATCATATTAAACCATTTAATGATTGATGCGCGAACTCCCATTTTAAGTATTGCAAGAGAAATTGGAATTTCTGGAGCAGCCATTCATCAGCGTCTAAGAAAATTAGAGGCTTCAGGATTAATTGCGGGGTCAAAATTTATTATTAATCCAAAAGTATTGGGATATAAAACCAAGGCATTCGTAGGTATTTTTTTGGATAGTTCAACCAAGTATAAAGAGGCAATTAAACGATTAAATGAAATTGATGAAGTAATAGAAAGTCATTATACCACAGGAGATTATTCCATTTTTGTAAAGATCATATGTAAGGATAATGAACATTTGATGCAAGTGCTAAATCATCAGATCCAATTAATTAAAGGAGTCGCAAGAACTGAAACATTTATTTCATTGGATCAACAAATTGACAGACAGATTAAAATTTAATTTTTTTTATCGGCTATTATAAATGTTTAGATAATAAACCAAAGTGACTATGGAACTTAATGCTGCCACAACATAAGTTCTGGCAGCCCATTTTAATGCATCCTTTGAACCTGCAAGTTCTTGTGTAGTAACCATATTATTTTCTTCCAACCATGCTAAAGCTCTATTGCTTGCATCATATTCCACGGGTAATGTAATGACACTGAAAACAACAGTTGCTGCAAACAATAAAATTCCAACAAGTAATAATGCAGGGAACGAATTTACCGTGAAAATACCCGCAATTAAAAGAAAAGATGCAAATTTTGAAGATATTCCAACTACAGGCACCAAGCTTGAACGTAAATTTAACCATTGGTATGAAACTGCATGCTGAACCGCATGTCCACATTCGTGGGCTGCCACTGCTGCCGCAGCTGCATTTCGCTCATTATAAACAGCTTCACTTAAATTTACTGTCTTTTTTTTAGGATTATAATGATCTGTTAATTGCCCATTTACAGAAACTACTTTTACGTCATATATATGATTATCGATCAACATTTTTTCAGCAATTTCTCTACCACTCAAGCCGTTTTTTAAATGCAAGTGAGCATATTTTTTAAATTTATTCTTTAAGGTACTTTGAACCCACATACCTGCCAGGCCAATAGCAATTATCAATAAAAATGAACCAGACATACTTTTAAATTTTATTATTATAATTAATACATTTACATCAAATATTATACAAATATTGACTGATATGGATACAAAAATACCAAATATCTTATTAATCTATACAGGTGGAACTATCGGTATGATTAAAGATTATAAAACCAATGCATTAAAGGCTTTTAATTTTAAGAAAATCAAGGAAAAAATTCCGGAATTAAACCTATTGGATTGTGAAATTCAGACCATTTCTTTTGATCTGCCTATTGATTCTTCTAACATGAATCCGGAATATTGGGTAAATATTGCCAATATTATTCAAGAGAACTACTATAAAATGGATGGATTTGTAGTATTAACTGGCACAGATACCATGTCATATACGGCCTCTGCATTAAGCTTTATGTTCGAGAATTTGAATAAACCAATCATTTTTACAGGATCACAATTACCCATAGGAGATTTAAGAACGGATGCTAAAGAAAATTTAATAACTGCTATTCAGATTGCAACAACACAAGAGGATAATTTACCATTAATAACAGAGGTTGGATTGTATTTTGAATACAAATTATACAGGGCCAATCGTACCACAAAAATTAGTGCAGATCATTTTGATGCTTTTAATTCCCCAAATTTTCCTCCACTGGCGGAAAGCGGAGTTCATTTAAATTTCAATAGGAGTTTATTAAAAAAACAGTCAAACATACAAAAACTGAAAGTCAGAAAAAAAATTGATGACAGCATTGTAATATTAAAATTATTTCCAGGTATTAACAAGAAAGTAGTTCAGTGTATATTAGAAATACCGGATCTGAAGGGTGTTGTATTGGAAACTTACGGTTCGGGAAATGCCCCAACATCAAAATGGTTTCTGGATTTATTAAAAAAAACAGTTGATAAGAAAATTCCTGTAATTAATGTAACCCAATGTATTTATGGAAGTGTTTTAATGGGACTTTATGAAACCAGCAATGAGCTAAAAAAGATGGGAGTAATTGACGGTAAGGATATTACCACAGAATCGGCTATTGCCAAATTAAAATATTTAATAGGTGAAAAAGTCTCTTCAAGTGAATTTGGAAATATTTTTCAAACTTCACTGAGAGGAGAAATGAGCTAGTTTTCTAATAAAAAAGTTTTAGATATAAATATTTTTTTGTTACTTGCCAGTCGTATAAAATTTTTGACATACAAAGGAGAGGTGGCCGAGTGGCTTAAGGCGCACGCTTGGAAAGCGTGTTTATGAGAAATTGTAACAGGGGTTCGAATCCCTTTCTCTCCGCGTAAAGTAATTTATGTTATAAATATTTTATACCTTTAAACCATAAAACTAAAATTAAATAACAAAGATTTACAAAAATGAAAAAAGTATCTACTACCCTAGCTGTTGCAGGATTATTGTTTTTAAGCTCTGCTCAAAGCATGTATGCACAAACAGAAACAGTCGCTGAAGACTTAACTTTTCATCAAGAATTAAAACTGCGTTTTATTGAAGGCGGGCCTTTCTTTATGGGAATTGTATTGGTAACCTTAATTTTAGGTTTGGCAATTGCAATTGAAAGAATAATCTATCTGAATATGGCAACTACCAATACAGATAAATTAGTTAATAATGTTGAAGAGGCTATGAATTCAGGTGGAGTTGAAGCCGCAAAAGAAGTTTGTAGAAACACCAAAGGTCCTGTTGCCTCAATTTTTTATCAAGGATTGGACAGGATGGACGAAGGAGTTGACGCCGCTGAAAAAGCAGTTGTTTCTTATGGAGGTGTTCAAATGGGATTATTGGAAAAAAATGTTTCTTGGTTATCGCTGTTTATTTCTTTAGCTCCGATGCTTGGTTTTATGGGTACAGTAATTGGTATGATTAGTGCCTTTGACTCAATTGAACAAGCAGGCGATATTTCTCCAGCAGTTGTTGCAGGGGGAATTAAAGTAGCATTATTAACAACAGTATTTGGTTTGGTTGTAGCAATTATTCTTCAAATTTTTTATAATTATATTATTTCAAAAATAGATGGAATAGTAAATAGTATGGAAGACGCTTCAATTAAATTAGTTGATCTATTGATCAGAAAAAAATAATAAATTATGAATGATAAATTATCTAAAATATTATCCATTACTACGGGAATAATTAGTTTAATTGCTATTTATTTTCTGATAAGGATAATAATGGAAGGAGATGATACTGTAAAGGAAAGTGTTGATTTACAGAATAATCTTGTATCTCCATATATCACTTTCGCCAAAGTAGTTTTATATGTAACTGCGGGTATCGCAGTATTATTTTCAGTATGGAACTTGGTTAAACATCCTCAGTTACTAAAAAAGACATTAATTTCATTAGTTGCTTTAGGAATATTATTGGGACTAGCCTATGCTACTGCAGATGATGGGGCCACATTGAATCCCTCAGGTATTGTATTGAAAGATGGAGAAGCGGGATCAACGTCAAAATGGGTAAGTACAGGAATTACGTATTCAATGATATTGGGAGGAATTGCATTATTGGGCGTTCTAGCAGATTTTGTTAAATCATTAGTATCAAAATAATATTATGGCAAGAAGAGAATTACCGGAAATAAACGCTGGGTCAATGGCAGATATTGCTTTCTTATTGCTCATATTCTTCTTAGTAACTACTACGATGGATGTGGATACAGGAATATCTCGAAAATTACCTGAAAAACAAGATCCAGATATAAAACCTCCAATTCTAAAGGAAAAAAATGTATTTATTATTACTGTGAACCGTAATAATGACATTTTAGTAGAAGGAGAAATTTTTATGACTATTGATAAGGTTCGTGAAGAGGCAATAAATTTTATCGATAATGGTGGAGGCTTAGGGAATCCAATTGATGATGCAGAACCTGCTGAATGTGATTGGTGTGAAGGCGCAAAAGATCCTGCATCTTCAGATCATCCAAATAAAGCCGTCATCTCACTGGAAAGTGACAGAGGTACATCTTATGGAACCTACATAGCTGTTCAAAATGAGTTGGTAGGTGCCTATACTGTTTTAAGAAATCGATTGTCTGAAAAACTTTATAATATGTCTTACACACAAATGTTAAAGGATAATAAAAATCATCCATCTGAAAGGTTAAAAAATCAGATAACAAATATTAAAAAGAAATATCCGCAGATTATTTCTGAAGCCGAACCCACTAAATAATTTTTTATGTCAAAGTTTAGAAAAAAGAAAAAAGGAACACCGGGTATATCTACAGCTTCATTACCGGATATTGTATTTATGCTATTGTTCTTTTTTATGGTGACTACAGTTATGCGAGAAACGGAGTTGAAAATTAAAAAGCCCCAACTACCTTTTGCTACAGAAGTTAAAAAATTAGAACGTAAAAGTTTGGTGAGTTATATTTATGTGGGAAAAGTGCAAGGTCAGGGTGGAGATAAAATTCAACTGAATGATAGAATTGCTGACATTAAAGATGTAAAGTATTTTATATTTGCCGAAAGAGACACGCATTCAGAGGATGAAATTCCGTTATTAACAACATCTATCAAAGCGGATATAGAATCTAATGTTGGTACTATTACCGATATTAAACTAGAGTTGAGAAATGTAAATGCGCTTAAAATTAACTATTCAACTTTAACGGGTGATGTAATGAAAAATATTGCAAAATAAAGTTATTTCGACTTTTTATTATAAAAAAACTCCCATTTTTTGGGAGTTTTTTATTTTAAATATCAATCATGTAGTTTAAAAAAGACCATGAATTTGAGCGTCAATTCTATCTATAATTGATCCCAAATCTTCAGGCTTATCCACAATATTTAAATTGTCTATATCAATAATGAGTATTTTTCCTTTGGTATATTTTGAAATCCATGCCTCATACCGTTCATTCAATCTACTCAAATAATCAATACTGATTGAATTTTCAAACTCCCTTCCCCTTTTATGAATTTGACCCACTAATGTAGGGATACTTGCACGCAAATAAATTAATAAATCAGGAGGCGCAACAAGTCTTTCCATCAACTCAAAAAGCGATTCGTAATTTCCAAAATCCCTATTGGTCATCAAGCCCATTGCATGCAAATTCGGTGCAAAAATATTGGCATCTTCATAAATGGTTCTATCCTGAATAATATTTTTACCACTTTCCCTTATTTTCAAAATCTGACGGAAACGACTATTTAAAAAATATATTTGTAAATTAAATGACCAACGTTCCATGGAACCGTAAAAATCATCTAAATAAGGATTTTCTGTTACCGACTCATAATGAGGACTCCATTTATAATGTTTTGCCAATAGTTTTGTTAGAGTTGTCTTACCGGCTCCAATATTACCAGCAATTGCTACATGCATATGTTTTATTTTTAAAAATTTAAGTAGTCAAAACTATTCAATGAATACAACGGATAGCGAAATTAAATAAAATATAGCTCATTTCTATATTTTACCTGCTTTTAAATTATTAATATATAGTATTGATAAACTTTTGACCCATCAAAAATACTTAATGAACTATTATTAACATGAATATCTTTAATTTGATGTTTATTTTTAATTAAAAATTGAAAGGATTCATTTTCTTTAATATAACCAAATTCACTATTCTTCACATAAATAATCCCTTTTTTAAAAGATAAAATAAAGTCTACTTCCTCCATCTCGATAAAATTGATAAAATTTCCATACTCATTAATCTGAATAACTCCTGAATTACCCAAAATCCAAGCATTTTTATAGTTACTTTTTAATGATATTGGACTAAAATTATCCCGGTAAAAACTAATGGGTTGCGTTTGAATTTGATCTGTATAATTCAAATAGTCAAATAAATGCAACTTATTATCATCCGCAAAGAGCCATAAATTATTTTCAGAGGAATGACTTATAAATTTTACATTATTAAACAGGGTCTCTTTGGTAAAATCAATTTTATTGCTTAGCTCATTTAATTTGGTATCTAATATTACCAAGGAATTAAAATTTTTGTAAAAAACTAATATTTTAAATGGGTTACGTATATCTACCATAGAAATATTACCCAAACTTACATTTGAATAATTTAATATCTCCATTTTTGATTTTTTAAACAAGGTGTTGTCTTTGATATAGTAGATATTGCCAATATCATCTATTCCAACAAAAATGTCTGCATCCAAATTATATGTATTAACAAGTTTTGTTTCCAATTTCTGAGTGTAAGAAAATTGAAAAAACAAGGTTATAAAAACAAATAAAACGGACTTCATTATTCAAAGGTATATAAAAAAGAGTGCAACAAAAAAGATAATTTGTTGCACTCTTTTATTGAAAACATTTCTTTTGAAAATTACAAATCAAATGCTCTTTTTACATTTTCTATATAATCCAATTTTTCCCAGGTAAACAATTCAACTTCATGTGTTACTTCTCCTGAATAAGGAGATTCAAACTTTTTTGTAATGACTCTAGGGGTTCTCCCCATATGGCCATATGCGGCGGTTTCACTATAAATAGGGTTTCTTAATTTTAATCTGGTTTCAATTGCAGATGGACGCATATCAAATATTTTCTCTACAACCTGAGAAATTTCGCCATCAGTTTTGTCAATTTTTGAAGTACCATAGGTATCAATATTAATAGAGGTTGGACGTGCGACACCAATGGCATATGAAACTTGAACTAATATTTCATTGCAAACTCCAGCTGCCACCATATTTTTCGCAATATGTCGAGCTGCATATGCGGCAGATCGATCCACTTTACTCGGATCTTTCCCACTAAAAGCACCACCACCGTGAGCTCCTTTTCCTCCATAAGTGTCAACAATAATTTTTCTTCCGGTAAGGCCTGTATCCCCATGAGGCCCACCAATAACAAATTTACCCGTTGGATTAATATGGTATTTAATATGATCATCAAATAATTCTTGAATTTCCTGGGGTAATTGATTAACAACTCTTGGAATCAGTAAATTAATAAGATCTTCTTTTATTTTCGCCAACATTTTTTCATCTTCATCAAATTCATCATGCTGTGTTGATAATACAATAGTATCTATCCTTTGAGGTTTGTTCTTATCTGAATATTCTATGGTAACCTGGCTTTTTGCATCAGGGCGTAAATAAGTGATCTCATTGTTTTCTCTTCTCAATGCTGCCAATTCAATTAATAATCGATGGCTAATATCCAAAGCTAGAGGCATATAATTTCTAGTCTCATTGGTAGCATAACCAAACATCATACCCTGATCTCCTGCACCCTGCTCCTCACTTTCGCCTCTGTCAACACCTTGATTTATATCTTGTGACTGCTCATGTATTAACGAAATTACGCCACAACTTTCACCTTCAAATTTATAAGCACCCTTTGTATACCCTATTCCATTAATAGTTTCTCTGGCAATTTTTGCTGCATCAATATATGTTTTGGTTCTAACTTCTCCAGCCAAAACAACTTGACCAGTAGTAACCAATGTTTCACAGGCTACTTTTGAGTTGGGGTCAAAAGCTAGAAAAGCATCTAATAAATTATCTGAAATTTGATCGGCAATCTTATCCGGATGACCTTCCGATACCGATTCTGAAGTAAATAAATATGACATTCAATTAAATTTTATATTGAGTTGAATTTTAAAAGCAAAATAAAAATTTACTAAAGTAGTGTAGATACCGCTTTAGCATTTTTTTACGAGGTTGCAATCAGTTCAAATCCTTCCTCAAAGATTATTGTCTGTAAAACTATAAAATATTAATTTATTAAGGAACATTTTAATTTTATTTTTTGAATTGTAAGAATAGATTATTAATCCGACCCATTGCTTTAAAATTCTATGCAAATATGAAATTATTCCTTAATATTATTTGTTTAACCTTATTTCTAATAATGGGTTGTAGCCCCAATAACATGGATATGATCATGAATGAGATGAATATGGAAAAGAAATAGAAACTGAATTCAATGGGTTTGCCCAAGGTGATTTTGTTTCGGATGCCCATACAACTATTGGAATGGCATCAATTAATGATTCAAAAACAACGCTTACTTTAACAAATTTTAAGACTGATGATGGGTCTAAATTACTGGTGTATCTGTCTACAG
>JAUXGV010000217.1 GCA_030621915.1 Flavobacteriaceae bacterium | reverse complement strand
GCAACAACCCTGAATAATTTTAGTTTTGGATCTATGCTTAGTAGTAATATTGGTGATCAATATGATTATTACGAACCAAGAGTTGATGATAGGTATTATACAGAATCTCCTAGAATGAGGGGATTCATCTATGTAGAAACCAATCCAGGTAAAAAACTTTCTGTAGAGTCATTTTTTTATTTAAGCAGTCATTTGAAGGATAATCAAAGTTATCTTAAATACGAAATTGAACCAGAATATAGAATTACAGACAAGTTTACTCTCAACTATTCTTTTAACCACGGAAAAGGAACCAATGAGAAAGGATATGTTGATGAATTAGATGATGGTACTATTATTTTCGGAAACAGAAATACACAGGAAATTACAAATTCTCTTTCGGGACAGTTTAATTTTGATATTAAATCGGCAGTGGCACTGGCCTTTAGGCATTATTGGTCGCCCATAGTTTATGATTCTCAATTTTATGAATTGAATGAAGATGGTACCCTTTCTCCTCACTCCTATTCGGAAAATGAAGATATCAACTATAATATTTGGAATTTGGATTTGAGCTATACATGGGAATTTGCTCCTGGAAGCCATATCATTGCCTTGTATAGAAATAATATTTTTAATGAAGATGATTTGTCTAAGTTATTGTTTACTGAGAATTTAGAAAATTTATTTAAGGAACCCATTCAGCATAATTTATCAATCAAAATGATTTATTATATCGACTATAATAATGCAAAAAATTGGTTTAAGAAAGGGTAGTTAAGAAAGTCGAAAACAAAATATATCAGCCATTTATCAGAAGTTTATAGTTTTATAAATTAGAGATGGTCATTGTTTCAAAAAGGTGTATTTTCACATCCTTATTATTTGAACATGATAAAAGCAAAAAACATCCATAAATATTACGGAGAATTAGAAGTCCTTAAAGGTGTTGACTTACATATAAAAAAAAGCGAAATTGTTGCCATTGTTGGTCCCAGCGGAGCTGGTAAGACAACTTTACTTCAAATATTAGGAACTCTGGACAAACCTACTTCATCCGATTTATTGATTATTAATAACCAAGATATTAAAGGATTAAAGGATAAAATTTTATCAAAATTCAGAAATACTCATATTGGATTTATTTTTCAATTTCATCAATTATTACCTGAATTCACGGCTTTGGAAAATGTTTGTATTCCGGCCTTTATTGCTAATAAGCCAAAACAAGCTGTAATTAATGATGCGAAAGAAATATTGGATTTTTTAGGTCTTTCTGATCGCATAGATCATAAACCAAATGAATTATCCGGTGGTGAGCAACAAAGAGTTGCAGTAGCGAGGGCTCTAATTAATAAACCCGATGTGATTTTTGCTGATGAACCCAGTGGTAATTTAGATACTGAATCATCTAAAAGTCTTCACCAATTATTTTTCACATTAAGAGATCAGTTAAATCAAACCTTCGTTATTGTTACGCACAATATGGAATTGGCCAATATGGCTGATAGAAAACTGGTAATGAAAGACGGACAAATTGTTAAGTAAGAGCTTGGTTAGTGCTAGTTTACTGTGACTCATTGGATAAAAGAATTGGTTAATGGTATAAAAATGCTATCGAAAAATTAAATTCAACATTTATGATAGGTATAATTAGTGCAATGCAAGAAGAAATTCAAACCTTGCTCGATCATTTGGCAAACAAAGAAATTATACATAAAGGAAAGCGTACCTATTTTCAAGGAAATCTATTTCATCGGGAGGTAGTTTTGGTTTTTTCCAGATGGGGCAAGGTTGCATCAGCCACTACAGCAACACAGTTAATCAATGATTTCAATCCTAGTGAAATAATATTTACCGGGGTTGCCGGCTCTATTCAAGATCATATCAATATTGGTGATATTGTTATTGGAAAGAATCTGTTTCAATATGATATGGATGCAAGTCCTTTAATTGCCCCTTTTGAAATACCTCTACTGGGAAGGGCTTTTTTTGAAAGTCATTTGATCAATCGAAATTTATTGGAAAAATCAGCATTGAATTTTATAGAAAAGTTCGATAATTATATATCTCTAACCGAAAAAGACAAATTTAATATAGGTGATCCAGAAGTGCATATAGAAGATATTGCCAGTGGTGATCAATTTATTTCCGAAAGTGGGCAAATTCAAACCATTAAAATGAATTTACCTCAAGTTGGGTGTGTAGAAATGGAAGGTGCCGCTGTTGCCCAAGTTTGCTTTGAATATGAAATACCGTTTAGTATTGTTAGAACTATATCCGATAAAGCAAACGACAACGCTCATGTTGAATTTCAAGTATTTGCCAACGAAATTGCCAGTAAATATGCCTTGGGTATTTTAAAAAATTATTTTGAGTTGATTAAGGATTGATCCTGGTTATAACACACCCCTGCCTGCTATAATGCAGGCTTTCCCCCCTTAAGAGGGGAGTCCTAAACACAACATTTATTATAAATAACGAACTATAATTCATTAATTTTAAATGAATCATTAGTCCACTGTTCCCCTCTTGAGAGGGGTTAGGGGTGTGTCATTGCAGGTTAGGCGTGTATAAATCCAATCCTTTCAATTTCAAAACCAATCATGTTAACTTTTATCTAATATTCAAACAAATAACAAATCTCCAGTTCACCTCTTGAGAGGAGCCATGATGTGTACATGAAAAGAAAAATTATTCCATATAATCCAAGATTAAAAGAATTTGCTCGCCAATTAAGAAATAATTCAACCAAAACAGAAATTTTCATGTGGCTGAAACTCAGGGGTAAACAAATGTATGGTTATGATTTTCATCGGCAAAAACCAATAGATAATTATATTCTTGACTTTTTTTGTCATGAATTAATGTTAGGAATTGAAATTGATGGCTATTCACATAATTTAATTGAAGTATTCGAAAAAGACACAATTAAAAACAAAAGAATGAATCAACTCGGAATAACAATTTTAAGATTTAGTGACGAGCAGGTGCTATATGATATGGAAAATGTTTTAAGAGCTGTTGAGCATTATATAATAGAATTTGAAGAATCTAATAACAAATAGTAAAAATTTAACAACACACCCCTCCCTGCCTTCTGCCAGGCTTTCCCCTCTCAAGAGGGGAACACAATAAAAATATTTACTTCCTACACAGTTTTTAATAAATATGATAAATCCACTGTTCCCCTCTGAAGAGAAGAGTTCTAAAAATAACATTTATTATAAATAACAAACTGTAATTCAATAATTTTAATGATTCATTAGTCCACTGTTCCCCTCTTGAGAGGGGCTAGGGGTGTGTTCATGAAAAAATGCTACTGCGCCTGAATGGCAGTTATAATTACCGTATTAAACACATCATCAACAGTACAACCCCTACTTAAATCATTTACCGGTTTATTCAATCCCTGTAACATAGGTCCAATAGCAATGGCACCTGTTTCCCTCTGAACGGCTTTATAGGTGTTATTACCCGTATTCAAATCTGGAAAAATTAATACACTCGCCTGTCCTGCAACTTCTGAATCTGGTAATTTACTTTTTCCAACTTTCATATCCACTGCAGCATCATATTGAATGGGACCTTCTATTTTTAATTCGGGGTGTAATTTTTTAACTATTTCTGTTGCTTTTCTAACCTTATCGACATCTTCACCCATTCCAGAACTTCCGGATGAATAGGAAAGCATGGCAATTTTTGGATCAATCCCAAAATCCAAACTGGATTTAGCCGAGGAAATAGCTATTTCAGCCAATTGCTCGGCAGAAGGATTCGGGTTAATGGCACAATCTCCAAAGACGGAAACTCTATCCTCTAAACACATAAAAAATACAGACGATACAACTGATACGCCAGGTTTAGTTTTAACAAATTGCAACGCCGGACGAATGGTATGCTGTGTAGTATGAATTGCTCCCGACACCATCCCATCTGCATCACCCATGTAAACCATCATGGTTCCAAAATAAGAAACGTCAGCCATAAAATCCTTGGCCATATCCCTATTCAGGTTTTTATGTTTGCGCAATTCATGAAACTTATCCACATAAGTATCGTAACTTTTTGATTCTATCGGATTTATAATATTAACTTTGTTTAAATCCAAAGTAATATTCAGATTTGAAATTGAGCTCTCAATAGTAGATTTTTCACCTAATAATGTAATGTCAACAATATCTAAATTGATCAATCTGGCAGTGGCTGCCAATATTCTTTCATCATTGCCTTCTGGCAAAACAATATGCTTTCTTTTTTTCTGA
>JAUXGV010000229.1 GCA_030621915.1 Flavobacteriaceae bacterium | reverse complement strand
ATATAGAAGTTCTACAAAAAAAATTGGATGAAGTACCTTCAATGGAGGGTTTAGAATTGGCATCAAAAGTGTCAACAAAAGAAGTATATTTTGCGGGAAATAAAAACGCCAAGTATAAAATTGCAGCTTTGGATATTGGAATAAAACAAAATATAATTAATAATTTAACGCAAAGAGATTGTTATGTGAAGGTTTTCCCATACAATGCTACTTTTGATGAATTGAACCAGTTCGAACCAGATGGATTTTTTCTCTCAAATGGGCCGGGTGATCCAAATCCATTAACAGATGCTCAGAAAGTGGCAAAGGAAATTATTGATAAGGATCTTCCGTTGTTTGGTATCTGTCTTGGTCATCAAATAATTGCCTTGGCAAATGATGTCCCAACCTATAAAATGCATAATGGACATAGAGGAATAAATCATCCTGTAATAAATTTGATTTCCGGTAAGGGGGAAATTACATCTCAGAATCATGGTTTTGTGGTTGATAAAGAAACTGTTGAAAATAATGATGAAATTGAAATAACTCATGAGCATTTGAATGATGGGACCTTAGCGGGAATGAAAATGAAAAACAAAAATTGTTTTTCTGTACAATATCACCCGGAAGCAAGCCCGGGACCACATGATTCATCGTATCTTTTTGATGAATTTATTGAAAATATGAACACAAATAAAAACAAAAATTAAGATAATTTTGAATTTAGTTTATGCTCATTTTAATCGAAAACGTTTTAGCATAAATCTTATTTAATTCAAAGAAAAACTAATATAGTTTCTTAATTTTACAATCATAATAATATTAAAAACCAATTACAATGAGTATAATTTTAGACATCCATGCCAGACAAATTTTTGATTCAAGAGGAAACCCAACGGTAGAAGTTGATGTGATCACAGAAAATGGAGTTTTGGGAAGGGCAGCGGTTCCTTCAGGAGCTTCAACAGGTGAACACGAGGCAGTAGAGTTAAGAGATGGCGGAGATGATTATATGGGTAAAGGAGTATTAAAAGCAGTTAAAAATGTAAATGATATTATTGCTGAAGAATTATTAGGGTTTTCGGTATTTGAACAAAATTTAATTGATCAGGCCATGATTGAATTAGATGGCACTCCAAACAAAGCTAAATTGGGAGCCAATGCAATTTTAGGTGTTTCATTAGCTGTTGCGAAGGCGGCTGCCAATGAGTTGAATGTTCCGCTTTATCGATATGTTGGTGGGGTAAGTGCAAATACTTTACCGGTTCCTATGATGAATATTGTAAATGGAGGTTCACATTCTGACGCTCCAATCGCATTTCAGGAATTTATGGTTATGCCTGTAAAAGCCAAGAATTTCACGCATGCTATGAAAATGGGCTCTGAAATATTTCATAATTTAAAGAGTATTTTACATGATCGAGGCTTAAATACTGCGGTAGGTGATGAAGGAGGATTTGCTCCAACATTTGATGGTACAGAAGATGCATTGGATACAGTAATTTCTGCTATTTCACAAGCAGGTTACAAGGCGGGAGATGATGTTATGCTGGCTCTTGATTGCGCAGCTGCTGCATTCTATGTTGATGGTAAATATGATTACACCAAATTTGAAGGAGAAACAGGTGTCATTAGAAACAGTAAAGAACAAGCAGATTATTTGGCTGAATTGGCTTCAAAATATCCAATAATTTCTATTGAAGATGGAATGGATGAAAATGATTGGGACGGATGGAAATATTTAACTGAATTAATTGGCGATAAAGTTCAATTGGTAGGAGATGATTTATTTGTTACAAATGTTGAAAGGTTATCAAAGGGAATTGAAAATGATATTGCTAATTCAATTCTAATTAAGGTAAATCAAATTGGAACATTAACAGAAACAATAGCCGCTGTTAATATGGCTCACAATGCAGGGTTTACATCTGTAATGTCTCACCGATCAGGTGAAACTGAAGATAATACAATTGCTGATTTGGCCGTAGCCTTAAACACGGGGCAGATCAAAACAGGATCAGCTTCCAGAAGTGATAGAATGTCTAAATATAATCAATTGTTGAGAATTGAAGAAGAGTTGGGTGATGTTGCTTACTATCCTCAATTAAAAGCCTTTAAAATAAAATAAATCAAGATATTTTTGTTTAAAATAAAAGCCGGATCCTTTCCGGCTTTTATTGATTCTAAATTAGAAATTTTGAATGTAAAGTCTCAGTTATTTCGTAATTTAGAGCGATTAAATAAAATAGTAAAATTTAAAAATACAAGAAAAACATGTCTGATAATGCGACAATAGAAGTTGGTGGTAAATCTTATGAGCTTCCTGTATTCACAGGAACCGAAAATGAGCAGGCTATTGATATTTCGAAATTTCGAGGTGCAAGCGATGGTGTAATAACGATAGATCCCGGATATAAAAATACAGGATCCTGTTTAAGTGAAATTACATTTTTGGATGGAGAAAAAGGAATATTGCGATATCGTGGTTATTCTATTGAAGATCTAGCAGAAAATGCTGATTTTTTAGAAGTAGCCTATCTTTTGATATTTGGTGAATTGCCCGATACTGAAACATTGGATAAATTCTATACTGATATAAAAAAAGAATCAATAGTAGATGATGATATAAAGAAGATTTTAGATGCGTTTCCCAAATCAGCGCATCCAATGGGTGTTTTGTCTTCACTAACCAGTGCCTTAACAGCATTTAGTCCTTCTTCAGTAAACGTAGATTCTGATGAAGAAATGTATAAATCCATTGTTAGAATTCTTGGTAAATTCCCGGTTTTGGTTGCTTGGACAATGAGAAAAAAACAAGGCCTTCCACTTGATTATGGCGATAATAAGTTGGGTTATGTTGAGAATGTTTTAAAAATGATGTTCAATAAACCGAATGAAGAATATGAAAACAACCCAATTGTTGTAGAAGCATTAGATAAACTTTTGATTCTTCATGCAGACCATGAACAGAATTGTTCAACCTCAACGGTACGAATTGTAGGTTCTTCTCATGCAGGTTTATTCGCATCTTTATCTGCAGGAATTTCGGCATTGTGGGGCCCACTTCATGGCGGAGCAAATCAGGCTGTATTGGAAATGTTGAATGGGATCCAAGAAGATGGAGGAGATACAAATAAATATATGGCGAAAGCCAAAGATAAAAATGATCCTTTCCGTTTGATGGGATTTGGTCATAGGGTTTATAAAAATTTTGACCCTAGAGCTAAAATCATTAAAAAGGCGGCTGATGAAGTTTTGGGCGACCTCGGAATAGAAGATCCAATTTTAGATATAGCTGAAGGATTAGAAAAAGAAGCTTTGGCTGATCCTTATTTTGTTGACAGGAAATTATACCCTAATGTTGATTTTTATTCCGGAATAATTTATCGGGCTATGGGAATTCCTACTGAAATGTTTACTGTAATGTTTGCATTAGGAAGGTTACCGGGTTGGATAGCTCAATGGAGAGAAATGAGATTAAATAAAGAGCCAATTGGTCGGCCAAGACAAATTTATACCGGTGAAAATTTGAGATCATTTGTGCCCCTAGATAAAAGATAAATTTTAGAAACTTTTTATTAGTGTCCGGTCGATAACACATCAAAATTAAAAATCGACTGTTTCTAATCAGATACTAAGTACATTTGCCGTGCTAATTTATTTTGGTATAGCATTCTATTAGTGAAACTTAATTTTGAAAAGTTGCGAAGCAATGTATTCAAAATGGGTAGTTGAACTTGCCTCGCCGGCAGGCAGACTAATCCCGCTTTTACAGTGGGATCTTTTGGTCAAATTACCGGTAGCTTGCTTCGGAATTATAAGAATTATGTTCTTAATTTATGCCTTGCGCACTACTCCTGGGGATTATTTATTTGGTACTACCATGAACCTGCCGGCCGGT
>JAUXGV010000091.1 GCA_030621915.1 Flavobacteriaceae bacterium | reverse complement strand
TTAAACCAGAGAAAACTCCTACAGCTAATTTTGGTGATTAGCGAGATTAGGAAATTTTCTAATCAAAGTTTTTTTTCTAAGTGAAAAGTAAAGGAAAAGTAAACTAATAAAATAGAGTACTCCTACTAATTGATGTAAGATTCCCGAAAATAATGGGATTCCCTCTTTAATTCTTAAAAGGGTTATAATACCTAAAATTATCTGTACTATTGCCAAAACATAAACTGTTGTTAACCATTTAATGGCTCTTGTATAAATAGTATTTCTTTTTTTAAAGTAATAAGAAATGGTCAAAATTAATATTAAATAAGCTAACAATCTGTGTATAAATTGAACTAAGGCAGGGGCAAATTCAAAAGTCTCATAATTGGTCATATTGTGCCAATTCCAATTCGAAAAATCCAATAAGACCTCTGGCACCAATTGTCCGTTCATTGATGGCCAAGATGGGTAGTATAATCCAGCTTTCATTCCCGACATTAATCCTGCAAAAATTAATTGAATAAAGGTAATCACCAATAAAATGGCAACAAACTTGTTCTTGTTGTATAAAGCTTTATTTTCCAACTGGTAAGTGTCTGCCAAAGTTTTAACCATAACAGATATAGTTAATATTGCCAGAATAAAATGGATTGTTAGTTTATATGCATTGACCCAAGGACGATCTACCAATCCACTCATCACCATAATCCACCCTGCAGAAGCTGTTAATGCTGTTAAAATCACTACTAATAGTAATTGTTTAATCAGTCGTAAATCTATTTTTTTTCTAATTATAAAAAACACAAAGGGAATTAAAAATATGATACCCAGTATTCTTACCCATAACCTATGGAGGTATTCCCAAAAGTAAATGAACTTAAAATCGGCCAAAGCAAAAGTTGAATTAAGTTTATGAAATTGAGGAGTTTGCTTGTATAATTCAAATGCCTCAATCCATTGCTGTTTGCCAAATGGAGGTAAAACTCCAGTAATTATATCCCAACTAGTAATTGACAGACCTGATCCTGTTAAACGAGTAATACCGCCTAATACAACTTGGCCGATGAGCATAATTAACCCAATATTGAGCCAAATACGTATTGTTTTTGTATATTTATATTTCTTCAAGACTTGTGATTATTGATCAATACTTAATTTTTCCATTCCATGGTTTCCATCAAATGTATGATGTCCTTATGCAAATAATTAATTGCTGGAACTATGGAATCATAGTTGGGTTGAATATTAAAATAAACAGCCCCTGTAATAAAGTTATTTGTACTATCTGTAACATGAAATTGGATAGGTGATGCCGCATTTCCTGTGACTTCATAAATCGAACCATATAATTTTTTTGATTTATTTTCGTAAGGTTTAGAGCTAATCCCATCGGCTTTAATTGCATGGTTAAAAGTAAGTTTTTCCGCCTCAATAAATAATTCTTTTAAATTGTTATCAATTGGACGATAGGTTAAATTAATGGTTGCATTTAAATCTGGATACTCAATATTCATCCAACATTTTTGATTAGTTTTTGTTATTGAAATGGTAGAATACTCAAATTGAAAAGGGCAATCAGATTTTGTTAAAACATAAGAAGGATTTTGATATACCAATCGCAATTGACCCTTTGGTTTAGGGAGAACCTCATCTTTGCACGAAAAAACAATGGCGGTGCAAATAAGTAAGTAAGAGAAATATTTTAATTTATTTAAGTAAGTCATAGTTGTTTACTCTGGTAAGGTAACTTTAATTTGTTTGATTCTCTTTTTGTCAATCGCTTCAATTTTAAATTGAAATTTTTTAAATTGAATAATTTCATTTTTTATAGGAAATTTACCAATGATTTCAAGAATAAAACCTGCCAAAGTTTCGGCCTCTGATTTATTTTCTTCAAATCCACTTTCATCAATTTGTAATATCTTGTAAAAATCTTTTAAAGCAGTTTTTCCTTCAAAAACATAATTATAGTTATCTAATTTAGAATATGATAGATCGTCATCGTCAAATTCATCTGAAATATCTCCTACTATTTCCTCTATGATATCTTCCAGCGTAATCAACCCCGAAGTTCCGCCATATTCATCCACAACTATGGCCAAATGATTTTTCATTTCCTGAAATTCTTTTAACAAATCATCCAGTTTTTTATTTTCCGGAACAAAAAATGCCTCTCTGATTATTTTAATCCAGTCGAAGGTTTTTTTATGGATATGTGGGATTAAATCTTTAGCATATAATACCCCTATTATTGAATCAATATTTTCCCTAAACACCGGTATTCTTGAATGTTTTCCTCTAATTATTTTTTCAATTACGGATTGATAATTTTCCTCAGCCGAAAGGGCAAAAATATCTATTCTTGGACACATTACCTGCGTAGTTTCTGTATTTCCAAAATTTACAATACCCTGTAATATTTTTTTCTCTTCTTTGGTTGTAGCACCTGTTGAAGTCAATTCCAATGCTTGTGACAGAACTTCTACAGAAAAATCAGAATGTTTGCTGCTTAACCTTTTTTCAACAATGCTGGTCAATTTTAAAAGAGGCAGGCTAACGAAAGTTAAAAACGAATTTAAAAAAACAATCGATTTAGACATTGCCGTTGCAAGTTTATAAGGGTTTCTATTGGCATAAACTTTGGGTAAAACCTCCCCAAAAAGTAATATAAAAAATGTAACAAGGATTATTTCCAGAATGAATTTTAATATTTTTGAAGAAATATTTTCAAAATAATATTCACCAACATGAGCAAATAATAGGATAAATAAAATATTTATAAAATTATTAGAAATAAGTATGGTTGCCAATAATTTTTTAGGTTTCTGAAGCAATTCAATAATTGTATTTTTTTTTGAATTATCATCCTTTGTAGCTAAATCCGATTTTGAAAGAGAAAAAAATGCAATTTCCGAACCTGAAATTAAAGCAGATAAAATCAATAATACAACTAATAAAATAGTACTTGAAACTATACTCCAATCAATATTGTAATTTAAAAATATACTCGCAGGTTCTGAATCCAAGGACAAATAGTTTTATTAATAATTAGAAAGGCAAATCATCAGTTTCATCATTAAGGTTCTTCTCACTTTTCCCATTCTTTTCTTCAATATCAGATGATTTTGCTTTCTCAGGGGCATTCAAATCTTTCTTAGTAGTTAAAAAATTCATTTCAATAGCATGAATTTCAGTTGTATACCTTTTGATGCCATCTTGCTCCCATTGACGGGTTTTAATCCTACCTTCTATATAAACCCGATCTCCCTTACTTAAATATTTTTCGCATATTTCAGCTAATTTATTACGCGTAACTACATTATGCCATTCAGTAGTGGTGATTCGTTCTCCTGTTTGTTTATTGGTGTAGCTTTCATTGGTGGCAACAGGAAATCTTCCAATAGAATTTCCTCCTTCAAAATAATGCATTTTTACCTCATCACCTAAGTGACCAATTAGCATTGCCTTATTTAATGAATTTGCCATATTTTATATATTATTAATTCAAATATACCATAAAAATTAATCCCTTTTTTGATATTTGTCAACAAAGTTTTGTAATAAAGTAGGTAGTGCAAAGTTACTTAATTTTTCCCATGAAATTGATTTCTCCATAGGCTCATTTGTGTCAATAATCCAGAAAGTAGAATACAAATGCTGATGAGTCAATTTATGTACAATTAATTTTTGATTGAATTTTGAAATGTTATATGATTTTTGAAACAACAAGCTTTTGACAAGAGGGCTTTTAATGATCTCTTTAATATCAATTTGAGTCTCGGTTTCATATAACGGAAATTCATAAAGATTCCTCCAGATATCATTATCTTTTCTTTGATAAATGATGGTCTTTTTGTTTTTACTATTGACAATTAAGTAATTAAAGTATCTTTTTTTTATTTTAATCTTATTTCCCTTAATAGGTAATTCTTTAACTTTATTGTTAAGCAACGCGAAACAGTTATTTTGAAATGGACAACTATTACAGTTGGGGTTTTGGGGTTTGCAAACGAGTGCTCCAAAATCCATAATTGCCTGATTGTGATCGCCTGGATTTTTATTATCTATTAAAGATTGAGCTAAAGATTTAAACTCTCGGATACCTTTGGTAGAATTTATTGGAGTTGAAATTCCAAAGAATCTTGATAAAAAACGATAGACATTTCCATCTACTGTCGCGGTTTTCTCGTTGAAACAGATGGATGCAATAGCCGATGCCGTGTAATCTCCAACACCTTTTAATTTAATTAAATCATTATAATTATCTGGAAATATACCCTTCAGATTATTTGAAATAAAAATAGCTGATTTATGTAAATTTCTGGCTCGTGAATAATAGCCCAATCCTTGCCAAAGTTTTAGAATTTCGTCCTCTTCTGCCTCTGCGAGTAAATTTATATTTGGAAATTTTTCTGAAAATTTTAAAAAATATGCTGTTCCTTGAGCAATTCTTGTTTGTTGTAAAATTATTTCAGATAACCAAATTAAATATGGAATTTTAGTTTTCCGCCATGGCAAATCACGCATATTATTTAAATACCAGATTTTTAATAGGTTAGAAAAATAGGAGTTTTTCGTCATTTTGCAATAGTACAATAATATTATCTAATTAAATTTTAATCAATTAGCTTTCCAAAATTGATTAATTATATTATATTTGCCGACTCAAATAACAAACAAATAACATATTAAATAATTTAAAATGACAAAAGCAGAAATAGTAGGAAACATTTCGGAAAAATCAGGAATTGAGAAAGGTGATGTTTTAAGAGTGGTTGAAGATTTAATGACTGAGGTAAAAGATTCTTTAAACCAAGGAAACAATGTTTATTTAAGAGGTTTTGGTAGCTTTATTGTTAAGAAAAGAGCCGAAAAAACTGGCAGAAATATTTCCAAAAATACTACAATTAAAATACCTGCACATAATATACCGGCATTTAAACCAGCAAAAGTTTTTGTTGAAAGTGTTAAGAATAACGTAGCTGTTAAGTAATAAAAATCAATTAATTCAGTTTAAGTATGCCAAGCGGTAAAAAAAGAAAACGCAGTAAAATCTCTACGCATAAGCGTAAAAAGAGAAGTAGACAAAATCGACATAAAAAGAAAAAGTAATTAATAGGTGATCAAATCACCTATTAATTTAATTTTTATATTCGTTACGTTCTTTGACATAGAAATTTGTTATTTAAACAAATTTTGTTGGTTATTATAACTATAATAATCATTTGGAAAAATTTATTAATCTATTTAACGATAATTTTAAATCTATTAAAAGAAATTAAAATGATCGTTAGATATAAAAAAAGTACAGAGTGAAAACAGAATTAATTATACGATCGAATTCCTCTGATATAGATTTTGCCTTATTAAGAGGTGGTAGACTTGTTGAATTACATAATGAAACTTTGGATAATAAGTTTTCAGTTGGAGATATTTTTATATCCAAAATTAAAAAAACCTTAACTGGGTTAAATGCCTCATTTGTGAATGTAGGTAGTGAAAAAGATGCATTTTTGCATTATCACGATTTGGGACCTCAGTTATCCTCATTACAAAAATTCACACAACAAATACTCTCAGGTAAAAGAAAAGAATTCACTTTAAAAAATTTCCGTTTTGAAAAAGATATTGACAAACATGGAAAAATAGACAATGCCATTAAGGCTGGTCAAAATTTATTGGTTCAAGTAGTAAAGGAGCCAATTTCAACCAAAGGTCCTCGTATAAGTTCAGAGCTTTCAATTGCGGGTAGATATTTGGTATTAGTGCCTTTTTCTGATCGGGTTTCCGTTTCTCAAAAAATCACTAACACACATGAAAAAGAAAGATTAAAAAGACTTGCAAAAAGTATTAAACCTAAAGGATTTGGGGTCATATTACGTACTGTAGCAAAAGATGTAAAAGTTGCAGAACTGGATCAAGATTTGCAAAATTCATTGCAAAGGTGGTTGGATATGTGTAAACAGATCAATGATGCGAACGCACCACAAAAAGTTCTATCAGAAGTAAATAGAGCCTCTTCAATATTGAGAGATGTTTTTAATGATTCATTTACAAGTATCACTACAAATGATGAATCTTTACATCATGAAATCAAAGCATATTTAAATAGAATCGCACCGGAAAAAGAATCCATTGCGAAATATTATAAATCAAGAGTACCAATCTTTGATCATTATGGTATTGAAAAACAGATAAAATCTTCATTTGGACGTGCCGTTTCTATGAAAAAAGGTGCTTACTTAATTATTGAGCATACTGAAGCTTTGCATGTTATAGACGTGAATAGTGGAAACCGTTCTAATAAAGCAAATTCTCAAGCAGAAACAGCTTTAGAAGTCAATCTTATTGCAGCTACGGAAATAGCTCGTCAATTACAGCTTCGTGACATGGGTGGGATCATTGTAGTAGATTTTATAGATATGCATTCAGCAGATCATAGAAGACAGCTATTCGATCATTTGCGGAATGAAATGAAATCATCAAGAACAAAGCATAAAATTTTGCCTCCTAGTAAATTTGGTTTGATTCAAATTACGCGTCAAAGAGTGAGATCTGAACGAGTGATTAAAACTAAAGAGGAAAACCCTAATAAAAATGGGGAAGTTGAGGCGCCGATTTTATTGGTTGATAGAATTGAATCTGATCTGGATAAGATTGTAGCTAAGAATAATATTAAAGGAATGGCATTACATGTACATCCATTTATAGCTTCTCATCTTTCTATTGGAATGAATTCCATTCAATTTAAATGGTTTTTAAAATACAAAAAGTGGATTAAAATAATACCTAGAGATGCTTTTCCATACTTAAAATATCAATTTTTTAATAAAAAGGATAAGTTAATTAAATAAGGCATACATTATTTATATCATATAAAAGTCTGTTGATGGAAATCAACAGACTTTTTTTTTGCTATTGTATTATTTTTTTTACAATTATTTTAGAATTTTCCAATTTTGCCTGAAGGAGATATACTCCGGTTTTAATAAAAACATTACTATTTATAAATGCTTCTTTTTGATTTATTTGATTTTCTATAATTTTTCTACCTAAAATATCATAAACAATCAAGGAAGAGATGACACTGTTTTTATCCGTTTCTATAATTATGGATTGCCCTTGCTGTTTCACAATTAGTCTTTCACTTTTTGTCACATTTTCATCAATATTTAAATTGGAATTATTGAATTTTAAGGAAAACCGATCGTTAAATATACCTCTATCAGATATTGAGAATTCATAATTTTCTACCTTCAAATCGTGTACTATATTTAGTAAATGATCGTATAAATAGATATACCGATTTCTTAAGTTTCCCTGCATATGGCCGATACCAATTTTTAGATTTAATATTTCATCAGTTTTAGATGAAATTCCTAAAGAAACGCTTTGGTCACCATCTAATAGTCCTAATCCTTGAATGGCTAGGTTTTGATTTTCAATAATTGAATAAAAGGATATGATATTACCTCCATCTAATCGTAAAGCGTCATATTTGGATTCAAGTAACGATGTTGCGCCATCTAAGAATCCAATAAGTATTTGACTAAATACTCCTTGATCATTGAATAAGTTCAGCCAAATTTTATCTTGATCATTCTTATTTATATTGGATTTAAACAGGTTATCATTGTCAAGTTTTACTCTCATATCATTATTGAATAGAATATTTCCTTCTTGAATAGCTTCAACAAAGAAGGCTTGTCCACTTGCAATTTTTCCCGTTGGAATTATTCCATTGGTATGAGCAGCAATGCCTCCGGTGCCTATATTAAAAATTGAATAATCATCTGAACTGTACTGTTTTTCATTACCTATTGTTGCAACTTCAGTATCATGAGTCCAAAAATAAACGGAGCCGTTTAGCAAAGTGCTATTGAGAGAATTATTTAAGAATGTGACTGCATCAATTGCCGATGGATATGGATTTCCAATTAAATTCCAATCATCAAAATCGTTCGTTATATCACCACTTAAAAATACTGGAATATTATATTCCCCATTATTTATTTCTCCATTAAAAATAATTGATTGTGTACCTCCATTGGGAATTGAATTTGGAGCCATGGCGGTATATCCTTTGCCAATATTCATATTTCCCTGAGTTCGTTGCCAAGAGTTGTTATCGTCATCCAGATTGTCATTATTCGCATCGGAATAATTTTGAGTTAAAAACTGATAAAATGAATTTTGAGGTGATTCATTAAAAACGTCTTCTATAATGGCATTTTTAATAGGTGAAGACCAATAGGTATAATCAAATTTTCTTAGGGCTGTTGTAGTTTTATGAATTTTTATTTCTCCATTATTTACAATATTTCCATCATCAAATAACATGATAATTGATCCTTCATGTTGAATATTTAAAATTCCGTTTACTAATAAATCCTTAGAAACTGATAAGTAATTATTGGGCTCAATATCAACTATTTTGCCAGTATTTATTGTTAAGTTGCAAATTTCTACATTGCCAGCTGTGGAGCTTTCATAATTATAGTCAATTACAGCGTTTCTATACAGGTCAGGAAGGCCATTGTCCCAGCTATTCAAATTGATATAAGTTGTGTTTCCAATATAGTGATTCCCAATACTCTGATTTGTTTCCGGAATAGCATTATTAATTTCAGAAATATCATATTCCAACCAATCATCAATATCGAACCCCGTATTGGCAACTACGGCTTCACAACCATATTTTCGTACAAAACTTGTATTTGCTCCCCAAGAGGTACTATTTCCAATCAGGTCTAATCTTTTTTCCCAACAGGTATTATCATTGGTTGTAGATAAAATAATAATATCATCCCCTGTAAAGCTGCAAATACTTGATTTAATTTCATTTCCATCCAGGGCATATTCTGGTTCTAAAACTACTAATGTTGATTGATATTTTAAAGTTTGACCAGGGTTTAATTTTGGAATTAAAATATTTCTACTGGGATTAATACCTATGGGGTTTTCGGCATCATCATTCCAGTATAATGCAAGATAATAAAAACCCTCAGGAGTTTCTTCAGTAGACACATTTGTAATTTCAATCCATTTATTGTTTGCAGAACCCTCGTAATACTGGGAAATCAAAATGGGAGAGTTGGTGGCTCCAGACCCTTCCCCTTGAATATAAAAACTATAAGGATTTTCGGAAGCATCATTGCTTTCAATAGTGACGATGGCACTTTGAATTCCCAAGGATTTGGGCGTGAATTCCAAACGAACTTCAGATGAATCTCCAGGAATAATAATCGAATTTGGAGCTAATACGATTAAAAAATTATCGGCCTCTGTACCTGAAATATTTAAATTAACATTAAGGTTTGCAATGCCCAGATTCTTAATAAAGAAATTTTTAACCATGCTATTGCCTGAATTTAAATCAATGGTTCCAAAATAAGTATTGTTTAATGTCGTGGTATTCACACTCCCATCAATAATAGGATTGTTATTTCCAATCAAGTCTATTTCTGGGATAGGACCACTGCAATAGCTTTCATGAATATTTATATTATTCAAATCTTCCAAGCCATAAACATCCCAATCATCAATATCAAATTCATCATTCGGATTTTGAATATTACTTTTTCTGCGCAATGTAATATCTCTTGCAAAATTTGAAGCATCTCCAATAATTCCTATTAAATCAATAATTTGAGTAGATTTTCTCAATGCTATTTTATCGTCCCCATTATAATCCATGACTGCACTGTTTGTTGAAATATTGGCTATGACACCTAGATTTTCATTAATATCTTCAATTAGAAATGTTTCATAAGCAGTAATCGTTCCAACCAAATTAAAAGTGTTTGATACTTCCAGACTTTCACCAGTATATTTTACTAGATCATAAAATTCCAGATCCACAGGAAAATTATTTGGATTATAAATTTCAATATAATTATTTCTGAAATTGGTACTGGAAGTTCCCTCAATATATTCTGAGATCATTAATTCAAAGCAAGGAATTATTAATTCACCTTCCAGACTTATATTATCAATTCCTCCATAATCACTTACGCCATTTTGTTTGATGATTAGTTTGAGCGATACAAAATTTGTATTATTTTTTATGGGTATTTCAATCGAGCCATGTTCATTTTTTGGTAAATCTACAATCTGTGTACTAATATTGTCTTCTATAATTTCATATGAGATATAGTCAGAAGATTCAAATTCAAATACTTCATAATCAAATGAAATAATGACATTATGATAGTCTGTGATGTCGATGTTATCAAATGTTATAATTGCATTTGCGTTAGTTCCATTATTGCCTTCATCGTTTAGATCATTGACAAATAAAAAATCATTTTCAAATTGTAATGAGCTAATTTCTGTGGCTTTCATAGCAAAACCAGTATCATTTGAATCATTATCCTGATCTCCATCGTGAATTCCAAAAAAGCCATTTGAATTATTGTCAAAAAATGGAATAACGCTAGTAAAAACCCATTCCTCAGATGGCTCATCGAAATTTTGATTTTTAATGATTGAAATTTGCGAACTTGCTGAAAAAGTTAATGCAAAAGCTACAATAATAGCGCAATTCCTCAACATAATTGTGTAGTTTTAGGATTGGTTAATATTGGAGTCTAGAGCAAGACTAATAATGTCTTTATTGATAGCATGCAAAATAAAAAGTTAACATATACGCTTGAAGAAGCAAAAAAAAGACTGGAACGATACTGTATTTATCAGGATCGTTGTCATGATGAAATTGAAGCAAAATTAAAGGAAATGAATATGATTCCTGAGGCTTCTGAGGTTATTATATTGTATTTGATGGAACATGATTTTTTGAATGAAGAACGTTTTTCGAAAAGCTTTGCTCGAGGTAAATTCAAGATAAAGCATTGGGGGAAACAAAGGATTATAAGAGAATTGAAGAGGAGAAAAATTTCAACATATAATATGGATACTGCCCTAAAGGAAATTGATGATGATGATTATTTTTCTACTATCAAGGAAATTGCATTCAAGAGATATGAAAAAATTAACGAGCAAAATCGGTATAAGAAGAATAAAAAATTAATTGATTTTTTACTTTATAAAGGCTACGAAAGTAATTTGGTTTATGAGGTGGTAAGCGACATTTCTAAAAAATAAATATTTTGGTTTAAATTGTAAATTCATTGATTATATTTGTGCTCTTAAAATTTTGAGAAATGAGTATACAAACACAAGTGATGGAACAGATGAAAACTGCAATGAAATCAAAAGATAAAATTGCTTTGGAATCTTTGCGTGC
>JAUXGV010000200.1 GCA_030621915.1 Flavobacteriaceae bacterium | reverse complement strand
CAGGAAATCAGGGGTAAAATCAACAGAATCAGAAGGGGTTTATTGAGGGACATAAACATAATTGATCGTTAAATATCGGAAAATATGATGAACTTTGCCAAAATTCATATCAATATTTACAAATTAGAAAATAAAATTTCAAAAATAGACACCAAAAAAAGTATCTACAGTATACATTTGAATAAGCTACCTCGTTGCAAGCCTGACTGTCGTCAGGCAGGCATACGAGGTATTAAATTGAGTTTGCTATGCAAACATCCTGATTTACCGATCCGCCTTTGGCGGAGAATTAAACCATATCTTCTCGTCCGCCGAATCCGCCTGAGGCGGAGAAGGAGGATTAAAAACAGTAGTTTGGATAATTTAATCAAAATAAAATCAATGTTTTATTGCCTTATAAATATATATTCATTGCATCGTTTTGTTAAAGTTTTTCGACAGATAACAAAATTCATTGTATCAACAACATGATTGTATTGACATAAACTAAATTTATGACCACTACGCTATCAGACATAGACATTCAGAACTTAAGTAATTGAATTCTAACAGATCCCATCCTTCTCTTATTTCATCTTGGGAATGTTTGATTTCAAATGCAAATCCATTTGAGGAAAAGGAATAACAATATTGTTTTCTAGGAATTTCCTATTAATTGTTTTCCTAATATCACTTTTTATCTTTTCGATATAGAAAATATCCTTACTAAAAAATAGTACTTTAAAATCCAAAGATGATGCTCCAAATTCAACAAACCGAGCTTCTAACAAATCAAATTCGGCGGCACCCTTGTGCTCAAGTATACTTTCTTCAAGAACCTTGGTGACCAAATCAACATCACTGCCATAGGCGACACCAACGTCTATGCTAAATAAAGTCTTTTGCGTTTGATGACTCCAGTTGATTACTTTATTTGTAGTGATTGTAGAATTGGGTAAAATAACAACTATTTGTCTTCTATTTAGCCCCTTGGAAGTCCTCAAGCCAATTTCCTGAATAACAACAATATCTCCATCAATTTCCAGGATATCATCAACTTTTACAGACTGTTCAAAAAGGAGGATGATACCGGATAGAATATCATTAAAAGTTTGTTGCAGTCCCAATCCTATGCCAACCAAAAGAGCAGCAGATCCTGCTAATAAAATGGTTACATTTACTCCAATAGATTCTAACATAAGTACAATTGCCATCACCCATATAACATATTTGATCAATTGAAATAATGCGAAGGAGCTGCCTTTATCCAGTTTATTAAGATTGGTTTTATGAAAGAGAACTTTTTTAATTATCCACAGGATAAACTTGGTAATTAAAAATATTAACAAAACACTAACTAATTCAAAAACGGTTAACGAATGCTCGTTAAAATGAAATATTTCAAATTCGAAAAATTTGTTCATAATTGATGTTTATTTTTGTTTTGATCAGTAACCAGATATAGGATAATATTGTGAATAAACTTGAATACAAGTTACCTCTAAAATTCAAATAATAATAATTTTATTCAACCGCTTTTAACTTATATCCAGCTCTATATGGATATTCTTCAAACTTTTCTCCTCCACCAATAATACGAGGATCATTTGTGTTTTTCAAAATGGTTTTAAGTTTTTCTGACAGGTTTCTTTTAACTTCATCATACTTGGAATTGTAGGATAGGTTTTTAATCTGATATGGATCATTTTTTAAATCATACAATTCTTCTCGAGGCCGCTTTGCAAAACTCAAATCAAAAAATGGTTTAATTTTTGGATTAACAGCGTTTGCAATCAAAAATGTTTTTGTGGGTCCATTGTCACAATCGGGAAATACATTCATGGGATGTGTAGAACCTTCAGGTACTCCAGCAGGCCAACGATCAGGATACATATTACTGATATATAAATATTGTTCGGTACGTATACCTCGGGAAGGATATCCATCCATTGAAGGTGCAAGTTGAGCAGGTACATGACGTTCTTTTCCAAAAATTACATGATCTCTATTCGGTTCAATCCACCCTTCTTTATCCAACAAAAGAATAGGTAGCAGGGATTTTCCTGTCATTGGCTCAGGGATATCCACGCCAGCAATATCCAGAAAAGTAGGAGCCAAATCTATCAATGAAATAAAATCTTTTACATTTCTATTACCTTTAACTTTGTCACCCCAACGAATAGCAAGAGGAACTCGAACCCCCATATCATACAGGTTACTTTTACATCTTGGAAAGGGCATGCCATGATCTCCTGTCATCACAATGATTGTATTTTCCAATTCACCCATTTCTTCCAATAATTTTATTGCTTTTGCAACATCATTGTCAAAACGCTGTACCTCATAGTAATAATCAGCAATATCTGAACGAATTTCTTCGACATCCGGATAAAAACCCGGAACTTGGATCTTAGTTAAATCCATTCCTGATTCTCTACCAATTCCTTGCTTGTATGGTCTATGCGGATCACTAGCTCCCAACCAAAAACAAAATGGTTTATCATCAATTCTTGCTTCAAGAAATTGTTTAAACCCATCCGTGTAATTTTTGCCTCCCGGATAAGTATCAGTATAACCTCCCGCTTTTATATCTCCAGGGCCCCAACATTTTCGCCAGTGTCCTACATGATATCCTGATTCTTCTAATAATAATGGATAGACAGGTGAATTGATATCTAAAGTAGACCATAGATTGGCGCTCTCACCTAATCTCCAATGATATTGACCTGTAAGTATGGCACTTCTACTTGGTGTACATGATGGACTAGCAACATAAGCATGATCAAAAAGAACACCTTCTTTAGCAATTCTTTCAAATGTTGGTGTTAAAACCGTAACATCTCCTAATATACTTGCATGAGGCCATCCCCAATCATCGGCAATACAAAATAGAATATTTGGTTTTTTAATATTTTTATTGGAAGTCATATTTTGCCCCTTCAAAACAAACAAGGAATAAAATGAAATAGTAATGAAGGCAATTAATATCTTGAAAGATGTTTTCATTTATTATTATTAATTCGATCTACCTAATGATATATTCATTTACACTTTCATAATTTCTAATCACAAAATCAAATGCAACATTTAATATATCACCCATATTATTACAGGACTTAAATTTTTTATCATTGGTAAAAGTGTTGAGCTGTTTTTTAAGGCTTTCAACATTTTTAGGTGTAGAAATATGATCATGTTTCATACACTCCAACAAATGATTGATTCTTTCATGGGATCCTTTTAACCTTTTTGCAATAATGGAGCGCTCTTCTTTTTTATACTGTTCAATGGATTCGGGTTGTAGACTTTTATCAACCATTTGCACAAAAGGATAGTTCTCCTTAAAAAATTGCGGTCTATAAACTCTTAAATTTCCCTCGTAACTTTGCTGATCAAAATCCATAGCTCGGATGCGATATTGTACCTGATCAAAATCAAAAGTAGGAACAATTACATAATTATATGATCTCATATCTCCCAATAAACTAATGAGACATCGTTCATTAAATTTTACAAATTCTTTGGATAATCTATGCTTTTCTGCTTCTGTTAACTCTGCCAGGCTTTCTTCAGCAAACATATCTCCGGGAATCCCTAAAACGTGTTCCTCAATTAGCGTATCTTTATATACCAAAAAATTAATGTTATTAGGTGAGATCACATCTTCCAATTCAAGGCCGTATACTCTTGAAGCATCCCCTTTTTTTACATACATATATGTATAATTATCGTTCAACATATTTCTAACCTTAATTCGAAATGGTTTGGAATTTCCAAAGGTGCAGTAATCAATTTCGTCCACCATTAAATATTCAAAATTGTCTTCAGTTCCATCTCCATGTAAAATAGTATACACTTTTTTTAAGCTCAATGCTATTTCAACCTGTTCAAATTCAGGGTAATATACACGTATCCAAAGCGTATCGTTATCATTTTTATCATAAACTGTTACTGATCCTGAAAACCTTAACAGATCATCGTAAAATATTGGAATTTTTATGTTTCTATTGTATTCTGATAAATAATCATACAATTTTTTGTTTATGGGAAAACTGGGTTTCTTTTTAGAAATTAATTTTTGTTGCATCTTGTAGTTTACTGGGGTAACGAATATAATGAAAATCCTTGATTTATAATAGGATCTATAAATAATCCAGTAACAAATTTTAACTTTGATCGTCATACTATTGAAATAACTAATAAATCTACTTTGGAAACAATTTTATCCTTAAATAATCTCAACAAACATTACGGGAAAGTACATGCCGTGAACAACTTATCTTTTGAAATTCAGAAAGGTAATGTTTATGGTATACTAGGCCCTAATGGTAGTGGAAAATCAACAACCCTTGGTATCATCTTGAATGTTGTTAATAAATCATCAGGTAGTTATAGTTGGTATGATGGTAACACTTCCACTCATGAAGCGCTCAAAAAAGTCGGTGCCATTATTGAAAGGCCGAATTTCTATCCCTATATGACAGCCGTCCAAAATTTAAAATTGATTTGTAAAATCAAAGGGGTATCTGAGGAGAGGATTGATGAAAAATTAAAGATTGTAAACTTATTTAAAAGAAAAGACAGTAAGTTTAAAACTTTTTCATTGGGGATGAAACAACGACTGGCAATTGCCTCTGCATTATTAAATAATCCGGAAATTCTAATTCTTGATGAACCTACCAATGGATTAGATCCTCAAGGAATCCACGAGATTAGGCAAATAATTAAAGAAATTGCAAGCAACG
Source organism: Flavobacteriaceae bacterium (assembly GCA_030621915.1). Lineage (GTDB taxonomy): Bacteria > Bacteroidota > Bacteroidia > Flavobacteriales > Flavobacteriaceae > Lutimonas. The sequence goes on along the minus strand of JAUXGV010000200.1, from coordinate 320 downwards.
GTACTACTATTTTATTGGCTTCACATTTATTAGATGAAGTTGAAAAAGTATGTTCACATGTTGTTATATTACAGGAAGGGAAGAAAATATATTCTGGTAGTGTTGATGAAATGACTTCTTCACATGGACTTTTTGAATTGAAAGTGGATTCAGATAAAGATAAATTAATTGAATTGCTTTCAAGTTTTGATGGAATAGAATTGGTAAAAGAGGATCACGATATAATAATTGCTACCTTAAACAAGCCTATTACAGCTTCTGAAATAAATAATTATTTATTTAAAAACAAAACTATATTAACCCATTTGGTGAAACGTAAA